>JAGVUK010000215.1 GCA_019136335.1 Methanomicrobiales archaeon | reverse complement strand
CTGCCTGAACCGGCACGATGCGACCTGGGCGGTACTGATGAACGAGACGGTGATCCGGATCCTGCGGGACTACCATCATACGACGGTTCCGGGGTATGTGGAGTTCGATCTCGAAGGGATCTTCCTGAACCGGAGTTACCCTGAGTTCCTTGCGCTCTACCGGTTCTGCCACGCAAGCCGGTTCGCCCGCGATCCTGCGACCGGCAGAGAGCCGCTGGAGGAGTACTACGAGGTGAGCCGTCAGGCGGGGGAGAAGATCGGCGAGAGCCTGCGGGGGAACGTGGTCCGGGCGATCGAGGAACTCGGGAACGGGTTCCTGGACGGAGCGCTGATCGAGCGGCTGCGGGGTGATGATGGGGCCTGCAGGGCGTACTACCAGGAGATCCTGATGGTGGTGTACCGGATCATCTTCATGCTCTTCGCGGAGCAGCGGGGGATGCTCGGCGGCGGCGGGGACCACGGGGACCTCTTCCTCGAGGAGTACTCGATCACGTCGCTCCGGGAGCGGGTGGATGCGTTTGAGGGGCGGGACGACCGGAACACCGACCTCTGGGAAGGGCTCCGCGTGACGTTCAAGATGCTTGAGGAGGGCGTGCCCGAACTCGGGGTGAACGCATTTGATGGGATGCTCTTTTCAAACGACGGGGCCCGGTTCCTGAAGGATGCAAAGTGCCGGAACACGGCGCTGATGAACGCGATCCGCTCGCTGACCTGGACGGTGCCGGAGACCGGAGGGAGGCGGCAGAGGGGTCACGGTCGCCAGCGGATCAGTTACGCCGACCTCTCGGTGGAGGAGATCGGGGCGATCTACGAGAGCCTGCTCGACTACACGCCGCGGATAACCACTGGCTTTGAAGAGGTTGAAGGGCGCGAGTACCGGCCGGGTCAGTTCATGCTGGACCCCCACGGTTCGGAGCGGAAGACGACGGGATCGTACTACACGAACCCGGACCTGATCGCGGAGCTGATCAAGAGCGCTCTTGACCCGGTGATCGCTGATCGGCTCTCCTGCGCGGGGCCGGACCCCGCGGCCCGGGAGAAGGCGCTCCTCTCGATCCGGGTCTGCGACCCGGCGTGCGGGAGCGGTGCGTTCCTGATCGCGGCCTCGAACCGGCTCGGCCGGGAGGTGGCAAAGATCCGGGCTGGGACAGAGCTCCCTTCCGCAGCGGAGGTGCAGGCAGCCCGGCGAGATGTGCTCTCACACTGCATCTACGGGGTCGACCTGAACCCGATGGCAGTGGAGCTTGCGAAGGTCTCCCTCTGGATCAACGCGCTCGTCGGGGACAAGCCGCTCTCGTTCCTCGACCACCATATCCGGTGCGGGAACTCGCTCATCGGGGCGACGCCGGAGCTGATCGCCGGGGGCATCCCGGATGACGCGTATACCCCGGTGGAGGGAGATTCGAAAGACGTCGCAAGGAGGATCAAAGCGGCGAACAAGGAGCAGCGGCAGACCCGGACGTTCGAGGAGTTCTCCCCCCGGTCTACGGTGCTGGAGGCCTGCGCCAGGCGGTTTGCGGCGCTTGCGGACGCTTCGGAGGATGACCCAGACAGTGTCGAGGCGAAGAAGGCCGAATATCAGCAGCTGATCACTTCATCCGAGTATGCAAAGGAGCGCCTGAGCGCGGACTGCTGGTGCGCCGCGTTCTTCTGGCCGCTGGATGCGGAGCACGCGGGGTCGGCTCCTACCACCGCGACGGTGCGGCTGGTGCAGGCGAGCGGAGGAGGGATGCTCGTTGAGGATACGCTGGGCGAGGTACGGCGTATTGCAAACGAGCACCGGTTCTTCCACTGGCACCTCGAGAAAAATGACGATATTGCAACTTCAACATCAAAAACTAAGCGAAATAAGTTAATTAATGACTTAAATGTAAGCAATCCATGTCTGTATAATCAGTGGAAGGCTGCACTAAAGGACTCAGAACTGACAGCAAAGTATTTATTGAAATCTGGCAGTTTTTCACTTTCTGCAGTTGGCGATTTAAATACATATCCCATATTTGCGGATCTCTGTATCTTCCAGATCCTTCATCCAGAAGGAATGTCGGGGATTGTAGTAAAAACAGGAATCGCAACAGATTATTTCACAAAGGATCTGTTTTCGACAATCCTCGAAAACGATATGTTAGTGTCACTTTATGATTTTATCAACAGTGAAAGGATATTTCCAGATATTGCTCCACCAGAAAG
>JAGVUK010000256.1 GCA_019136335.1 Methanomicrobiales archaeon | reverse complement strand
GATCTTGTAGCCCCGGGGCGCAAGCGGGGCGCCGGCGACAACCTCACGCCGGACGGCGAAGAACCCGCTCACGGGGTCGGTGACCTCCGGGAAGAGCATGCGCCCGAACGCCGTGGCCCCGAGCGATATGACCCTGCGTTTGAGCGGCCACTGCTCGATATCCCCGCCCTTCATGTACCGGCTCCCGATGGCGATGTCCGCCCCGTCCCGTACTGCCTCGTAGAAGCGGGGGATGAGCTCGGGCGGGTGCGAGAAGTCGGCGTCGATGACCTGGAGGATATCCGAACGCGCCTTCCCGAACCCCTCGACGACCGACTGGGAGAGGCCGTGGTCATCCTTGCGCACGATCAGCCGGACGTTGCCGTTCTGGCCGGCGATCTCCTGCACGATCGGAATCGTGCGGTCCTTTGAGGAGTCGTCCACCACCAGGACCTCGCCGCGGATGCCGCTTTGCCGGAAGACTTCGTTGACCGCTCCGATGATCGCGGCGATGTTCTCCTCCTCGTTGAAGGTCGGGATGATCACCGAGAGATCGTAGGTATCGGCCGTTGCAATCTCCCCCTTAAGCCGAGACAAAGAGGTAGATCCCCATGCGCTGCCCGGCGAACTCTGCATTCTTATCAAGCCAGCCCACCGCATCCCCGGTGGGGTCCGCGGCAAATATGTCGGTGGTCACCACGTAGAACGCACGCCGGTCTGGATACTGCTCCTGGATCGCCTGGAGGTCGTCCCCGGTGGTCGCCCCGAGTTCGAGGGTTCGATCGGTCGCGTTGCTGTAGTAGTAGTCGAGCGGCTGCGCCATGTAAGGCGGCAGCACGACGACGAGATCCCCCGCTCCCGTCATCCCGCCAAGTTCCGCGGAGAACCCCCGCCAGTCGTTCTTCTGGGGCGTCGTGTAGTAGGTCGCAAGAAAGGGCGTGCCGATGAGGACCGCAGCCGCGATAGCGAGGTAAACGGCCCTCCCGTCTCTCACGAGGGCATAGAGCGCGGGATACGCCGACGCGATCCCGACGAAGTAGACCGGAAGGAGGTAGATGAGGTAGCGGGGTATCATCGGCATCCTTGAAGAGAGGGCGAGGCTTGCGACGAGCGGGAGGACCATCATGAAGACGAGGAGGAGCGCCCCGTTCCGGTCCTCGCGCCAGGTGACGGCGACGCCGACCAGGAAGAGGACGATAAACGCTGCCATGACGAGGTCGCTGAACCCCGATACCTGGAGAAGGGTCTGGTAGACGACATCGAACCCCTGGACGCCGAAGGTCGGTGCGGACGAGGTCCTCACGAGGAAGAGGTTGACCGTGACGATGAGGAGGGGGAGGCTTGCCGCAACGAACGCAACGACCGAGATGGCCGGATTTCTCGCGCTCCGGAGATCGCGCCGGATCGCGCCGGCACGGGTGACCAGGGCGTGGAGGATGAGGACGGCGACGGGCACGATGGCGTAGAAGTGCATCCAGAAGGCGACCGCGGAGAAGAGCCCGAAGAGGACCCAGGAACGGGTCTCGTCCGACCGGCTCGCCCTCACGTAGAAGAGGAGCGCAAGGGAGAAGAAGAAGAGCATCGGGGCGTACGCCCGGGCCTCCTGGGAGTAGAAGATGTGGAAGGGCGAGAACGCGAGGAGGGCGGCGGCGATGAGTCCGACGTCGCGGTCCCGGAACTCCTTTCCGACGAGGTACACGACCGGGATCGTCAGGACGCCGAGGAGTGCGGGGAGGAGGCGGAGCACGAACTCGCTCTCCCCAAAGAGGAGCATCCCGTGCTCCCACGAACTCGCTCTCCCCAAAGAGGAGCATCCCGTGCTCCAGCCAGTAGAAGAGCGGCGGGTTGAACTCCCCTCCCGCGGTGCTCTCCCAGATGCCGGCAAGCGTTTGCCGGGCAAACGTGAGGGTCGAGGCCTCGTCGAGCCAGAGCGAGTTCCCGCCGAGGTTGTAGAACCGGAGGAGGAGCCCGGCGATCATCAGCCCGATGAGGACCTGCAGGTGCCTGCTGGATCGAACGGACGTTATGACCGTATCAAAGGGAGAAGGGCGTGACGGTGCCGGAGCAGGGGTGCCGGCGCCGGGATCCCCCCTGCTGTCACATGTCTCTGTCTCGCGCTTTGTCCGTTTTCCCTGCTTCTTACCCATATGTAATCATCAGTCATTGAGCGCAAATGCAGATATACGTTACCGGATGGCGCGGGGAGCGGCGGC
>JAGVUK010000122.1 GCA_019136335.1 Methanomicrobiales archaeon | reverse complement strand
TACTGTCAGCTCAAGTGCCACGATCCGTCCGGTGACGACTACTATGTCACCTTCACCAACCGGGCCGTCCAGATCTCGTCCTACCAGGACGACGCCATCAAGACCACCGTCGAGACCTGGGCCGACGCCGTCCCCGCGCTGGAGTGAGGGGGCTCTTGTCCTCTTTATCGTTCCACCTACATGCGACGGAACTGACTGGCCCCATTCCTGATCGAAAATTTCGGCTTACTCGTCATTCTCCATTTCAAGAACGCGCCGGTAGAGGGCATCCTGAATCCAGAAGCCGCCCTCTTCCCGTAACCGGTCCATCTCCTCTGCAAGTGAAGAAACCCGCCCTTCATGCCTCGCTTGAATCAATAGTCCGATGATGCCGGTGACTGGAAGACCGTAGAGCCCCGCTACGCGGCGGGCCTCGGTCTCATCGAGGAGCAGCACATCGGGCCGGATCTCAAGAGCAAGGGCAATACTCTCTGCTTCGCCCGCGTGGAGTTCCTGCTCAAGCAGGCGCACCAGAGCCTTGTCGGAGGGCTCGACCACACGCAGCCACCCCGACTTACGGGCTTCCCGGATCTCGATGGCCCCCGGGCGGCCGCCGCCCAACTCTACGACCTCCTGCCAGACCGCGGGAGGGATGCACACTGATGAAAAGCGGCGAAGAAGGTCGATATGCCCGACCATCGAGAGGTGAATCAGCGGCGAAGAATTTACTCTCCGCAATCGGCATAGCCAATGTCCTGGTCGAGGTCTTCTTCGGCATAGTGCCGGGAGATCTTCCGTGCTCCGAGTAATTCCTCCCACTCCCACCGGTTCATCCCTGCAAGAGCCGCCGCCTTCCCGGAAGAGAGGATGCCCCGCTGGTAGAGCGCCACGGCAAGCTCCCGTTGCAACTCGACGGCAACGACATCGGGAGGGAGCCGAAGTGCCTGGACGATATCTCGGGGAACCCTGATGGTGACATCGGACATAGCTGGTTTCACCTGATGAATAAAAGATAGGGGGGAGAACCGATAAACGTGGCGGTGAGTTGAGGCGCCGCAGAATTACCTCTCGGTCAGAATGTTCTATTGCCCCGGAAAGCAGGATTCTTCGATCCCATACCCGAGGAGCGGACGCTTCGGAAGATCATCGTCCGACAGACATGAAACCACCACTATATGATCAGCGTCGAGTGGGGGGTGGGGATGACCCCGGAGCCGTGGGTGTCGCCGTAGACCGAGGAGGAGGATGCCGCAACCACGGCCGGCACCCCGCAGTCTTTCGCCGCGACGAGCGCCTTGACGGTGCCGGTCACGCTCGCCTCGTTCGAGGCGAGGGGGTCCTTCACCGACCGGGGCATGGAGGGGATGGCCGCCGAAGATGCCAGCCGTACCGGGGAAGGCCTCCATCAGGAGGTCGAGGTCGGTGATGCTCCCCTCGACGAACGTCACCCGGGGGTGGTCGAGGAGGTGCTCGATCTTCGCCCGGCCGGGCACGGTCGCGAGGTTGTCGATGATCATGACGTCATGGTTTTGCGATAAGGTGTCTGCAAGGTTCGAGCCAGGCCGGCCCCGCCGGTGACGATGGAGCGCATGAAGAATCTATGGCGGGGGGCGGTTTAGGGCTTTCTGAATTGAACCGGAGTATCCGGTCTGTCTGGGCTCCTGTACGGGTCCAGGAGAACGCGTGCCGGGCCGCCTCGCAATCACCACCACCTCGCCACCGACCCCGTCGCAGCCCGCACATCCAGACCCCCACAGCGCCGCCGTACTTTGCCGGGCATGAGCCCCCGGTCCTCCCGGTGCCCGGCAAAGACCACCACCGCGTCTGCACCGGCAAGCACCCCCTCAAGGTCCCGCGAGAGCCCCGGCAGCGCGTCCGGCGACGTTGCCAGGTCCACCCACGGGTCGTGTACGCGAACCTCCGCGCCGGCCGCATCCCGGAACGGCTCAGCCGGCGTGTTCCTCGCATCATCCGAGTCGTTGATGAACGCCCGAGCCTGAGAGCGCAATCCTTGAACCCGCGAGACTCTTCCCCACCTCGCCGAGCGCCGACTCCGTCAGATGCAACATATGCTCGGGCATGAAGTCGTTGATGCCGCGGGCGAGGGTGTAGAGGGACTCCCGGCCGGCCGGAAAGTCCAGATCCTTACCGAGCACCTGCACCCCCCGCTCCAGGTGGTA
>JAGVUK010000305.1 GCA_019136335.1 Methanomicrobiales archaeon | reverse complement strand
CGAG
This sequence comes from Methanomicrobiales archaeon, assembly GCA_019136335.1. GTDB lineage: Archaea > Halobacteriota > Methanomicrobia > Methanomicrobiales > Methanoculleaceae > Methanoculleus. Next base: position 9,227 of record JAGVUK010000305.1, on the reverse strand, counting down.
CCGCCGGAGTGCGAGGCGTTGTACGGGGTCACCGGCGTCGCCGACGGGCGGCCCCGGAAGTAGAACGGCGCGGTGAAGTTCTGCCCGATGAGCACCGACCCGGTGACCTGACCGTCGTCGCCGGCAACAAGGCTCCCGTGCGCCTGGAAGGGGAAGGCAACCCCGGCTATGAGCGTCACCGCGAGGGGGTAGGCGACCCCCGTGACGGCCGCAAGCAGGACAAAGAGGAGTGTGGCGCGCGCGAGCGTCTCTTTCACCGCTACCACCCCATACCGGCGATCGCGAGGTCGATCATCTTGATACCGATGAACGGCACGACGACGCCCCCGAGGCCGAAGATGATCAGGTTGTAGACGAAGAGCTGCGATGCCGGCATCGGCCTGAACCTGACCCCGGTGAGGGCGAGCGGGATCAGGAGCGGTATGACCAGCGCGTTGAAGATGACCGCCGAGAGGATGGCCGACCCGGGTGTTGCCAGGGCCATGATATTCAGGACCGCAAGCCGCGGGTAGACCCCGACGAGCGCGGCGGGGATGATGGCGAAGTACTTGGCGACGTCGTTTGCTATCGAGAAGGTGGTCAGGGCGCCCCGGGTCGTCAGGATCTCCTTGCCGACCTCGATGATATCCAGGAGTTTTGTCGGGTCGCTGTCGAGATCGATGATGTTCGCCGCTTCCCGTGCGGGCTGGGTGCCGCTGTTCATCGCGACCGCCACGTCGGCCTGGGCAAGGGCGGGTGCGTCGTTGGTCCCGTCGCCGGTCATGGCGACCATGTAACCCTCTTCCTGGTACTCGCGGATCAACCGGAGTTTGTCATCCGGTTTTGCCTCGGCCAGGTAATCGTCCACGCCTGCCTCCGCCGCGATGGCTGCGGCGGTGAGCGGGTTATCGCCAGTGATCATCACCGTCCGGATACCGATCCGGCGGAGATCCATAAACCGTTCCCGGATACCGGTCTTCAGGATATCCTTGAGGTAGATGACCCCGAGGATCGTCGAGCCGCGGGCAACGACGAGCGGCGTGCCGCCGGCCGATGCGATCCCGGTCACCTTCGCCGCGAGGTCCGGGGGCACGGTTCCGCCGCGTTCCCGGACCGCCTTCACCACCGCGTCGGCGGCGCCCTTCAGGTAGGTCGTCCCGCGGCACTCTGCGCCGCTCACCCGGGTCACCGCCGAGAAGGGGATGAACGTTGCTCCGGGAGGACAGGTGACGTCGGTCCCGGTCTTCTCCCGGATGAGGGCGACGATGCTCCTCCCTTCAGGCGTCTCGTCGGCGGCGGACGAGAGGAGGGCGGCCTCCATCAGGTCCGCCCGGCTCTGCCCCTCCACCGGGACGAACCCGGTCGCCTCCCGGTTGCCGAGGGTGATCGTCCCGGTCTTGTCGAGGAGGAGGATGTTCACGTCGCCTGCGGCCTCGATTGCCCGTCCCGAGAGGGCGACGACGTTCCTCTGGAAGAGCCGGTCCATCCCCGCGATACCGATCGCCGGCAGGAGTGCCGCGATGGTCGTGGGCGCGAGGCAGACAAAGAGCGCGACGAGCACCACGGGGCCGACGGGGGCGCCCGTGCCGCTTGCGGCTGCGCTGTAGGCGGAGGCAGGGTAGATGTTTGCGACGGCCAGGAGAAAGACCCCGGTCAGGGCGAGGATCAGGATATCGAGCGCGACCTCGTTCGGGGTCTTGCGCCGCTGCGCCCCCTCGACCATGGCGATCATCCGGTCGAGGAACGTCTGCCCGGGTTCGGCGGTGATCCTGACGATGATCTCGTTTGCGATCACCGTGGTCCCCCCGGTCACGGCGCTCCGGTCACCACCGGCCTCACGCACCACCGGGGCGGACTCACCGGTTATAGCCGCCTCGTTGACCAGGGCGGCACCCTTCACCACCTCGCCGTCGCCCGGGACGACCTCGACCGCCCGCACCAGGACGAGGTCGCCCGGCCTGAGGTCCGAGGACGGCACCTCGACGGCCGGGGCGTCGAACGCCTCTTCCCTGAGCCTGCGGGCCGGGACGGCGGCCCTTGACTCCCGGAGCGACGCGGCCCGTGCCTTCCCACGGCCTTCGGAGAGCGACGCGGCAAAGTTTGCAAAGAGCACGGTCAGCCAGAGCCAGACCGAGACCATGCCGGGAAAGAAGACTCCCCCGGCGGTCGGGGTAACGAACCCGGCGAGGGCGATCAGGGTCGTGATGATACCGCCGATCTCCACGAGGAGCATCACCGGGTTTCCGGCGAGCCTTCGGGGGTCCAGTCTCTGCACGGCGCCGACGAGAGCGCTACGGATCAGTTCCGGCTCAAACGCGGCGATGCCGGGGTATCGTTTCCGGGCCATCTTCTCACATCCCGCCTGCCATCATCAGGTACTCTGCAACCGGGCCCATCGCGAGGAGCGGGAAGAACGTGAGCCCGCCGACGAGCAGGATGATGATGACCGTCCAGGCCACAAACGCCGGGGAGGCGGTCGGGAGCGTTCCGGGGCCGGGGGGGACGGCCTTCTTCTCCGCCATCGACCCCGCGAGGGCCAGCATGGCGACGGCCGGTGCGAACCTCCCGACGGCCATCGCGAGCGCGCCTGCGAGAAGGTAGAATGGCTCCGTGGCGTCAAGCCCGGCAAAAGCGCTCCCGTTGTTGTTGGACATGGACGCGAAGGCGTAGACCACCTCCGAGAGCCCGTGCGGACCCGGGTTTCCCATCGCTCCGGGGAGAGCGAGCGCGATGCCGGAGAACAGGAGCACGAGCACCCCCGGAACGAGGACGGTGACGACGGCCATCCGCATCTCCGCGGCCTCGACCTTCTTGCCGAGGAACTCAGGCGTCCGGCCGATCATCAGGCCGGCTATGAAGACGGCGACCACCAGAAAACCGGTGATGGTGTAGAACCCCGAACCCGCCCCGCCGAAGACGACCTCGCCGAGGAGGATCAGGAACAGCGGGACCATGCCCCCGAGCGGGGTGAGCGAGTCGTGCATGGCGTCGACCGCACCGCAGGACGTCGCGGTCGTCGAGGCGGTAAAGAGCGCCGTGCCCATGAGACCGAACCTGACCTCTTTTCCCTCCATGGAGATCCCGGAGACCCCGAGTTCGCCCACCAGCGGGTTTCCGGCGAGTTCTGCGGCGTAGAGACCACCGAGGGCTGCAACATAGATCACGAGCATAACGGCGTAGATGGCCCACCCCTGCCGCATGGCCCCGGCCATCCGGCCGAAGACGAAGGGGAGGGCGGCGGGAACGAGCAGGATCAGGAAGGCCTCGATGAGGTTGGTGACCGGAGTCGGGTTCTCGTAGGGGTGCGCGGAGTTTGCGGCGAAGAACCCGCCGCCGTTCGTGCCGAGGAGTTTTATCGCCTCCTGGGAGGCGACCGGGCCCATGGCGATTGTCTGCGGCCCGGCCGTGACGTAAGCGTCCAGGTTCTGGATGACGCCCTGGGAGGCGAGCAGGAGGGCGGCGGCGAGGGCGACGGGGAGCAGGATGTAGAGGACGGAGCGGGTCATATCCACCCAGAAGTTTCCTATCCGGTCGGTCGACCGGCGGGTGAGCCCCCGCATCACCGCGACCGCGACAGAGATCCCGGTGGCGGCCGAGAGGAAGTTCTGGACGGTAAAGCCCGCCATCTGGGAGAGGTAACTCGCCGAGACCTCCCCGCTGTAGACCTGCCAGTTCGTGTTCGTGACGAAACTGACGGCGGCGTTCAGTGCTGCCAGGAGGTCGAATGCCCCGGCACCCCCGGGGTTGAGCGGGAGGATGCCCTGCAGGAGGAGGAGAGCAAAGAGGGCGATAAACCCGATGCCGTTGAAGATGAGCAGGTCCCGGGTGTAGCCCCGCCACCCTGTCTCCTCATCAGTGCTGGTCCCGATGAACCGGTAGACCGCCCGCTCGATCGCGCCGGGGAGACCCGAGGATACTCCTCCGGAGAAGACCCGGTGGATGTAGCCGCCGAAGAGAAACGCCGCCCCGGTGACGAGGAGGAGGAAGAGGGCGGCGGCTACGGCATCCATGAGGGGATCGGGGGGCGTCACGGCCCGTCACCGCCGGGGGCAAGGGTCTTCGTTGAGGGGCTACGGGGCATTGGATCTCTCCCGGTGTCGATTGTGGCGGATAGCACGGCCTCCCTATAAAAAGGCTTTTCCTGGGGAGATCGCCTGCGGAGAGAGGGATGACTGGCTGGTGCCGGGGACAAATAAGACAGACCTGGAGGCCCTCTGTGGAGGGAGAGTATCCTCGACTGGAAGCGGCGTCGGGCAATCAGCGGGAGCGAGCGGCTGCAATCTCCCGGAAGAGTTTGTTGATGTGGATCTCGCTTGTGGGGTGAGTGAGGAACCAGGCAAAGAGCCGGAATCCGACATACTTCTCAGACGTCTGGAGCATGCAATTTATTGAACGATCGTTCGATACATTGAATGACTGCTGAACAAGAGATGTGGCAGGGGGTTGCGTTGGATGGCAAGATTACTTTTCTGTGCGAGGACCGGCGGCGACGGCTGGGCAGGGCTTAAGAACTCTGTGGACGGCTGCGGGTACCGCGGGTGGCTCTGTCCCTGTCCCCCCATGTTTCCGATCCGGAAACATTTTGTTTCCAGAGCAGAAACATTCTCTTCACGAGGCAGAAACAACATGGGAAAACCGGTGTTAACCGAACTCTTCAAGACCGAGGAACGGATACGCATCCTCCGGTATGTTGCCGGGCAACGTCAGATAACAACAACTGCAGTTGCCGGGGCAACCGGGACCTCAAAACCTCTTGTCTCACGCTACCTGCGCCTGCTTGTCAAAGGCGGTTTCTGTACACAACGTGACCGGGCATACACCTGGAATGAGAACGCCCGAAGTCTGGCAGTGAAACGCCTGCTTAACATCGACCTCCTTGCGGCATCGGTTCCGCTCCCGGAGTGGGGCCGGGGGATAGGTATCTACGGGAGCTATGCGGAGGGGACGAACACGGCCGACAGCGACCTTGACCTCTGGGTGCTCGTTGATGAGTATACACCCGATCTCGAGATCCTTGCAGCGAGAGTCGAGAAAGACGCGAGTGCGGCAGCAGGGACCGAGGCAAACCTGCTCATCCTCACCCCGGAGAGGCTGTCTGACCTGAAAGAGACCGATCAACCGTTCTACATCAATCTCATCCGGTCAAGCGTAACCCTTGAAGGTGCATCCCTTGACAACGCTTGAGGATTGCTTCAGGGAGAAGATGCTCCGCAGGGTCACGCCTTCCGCGGAGAAAGCCAAAGAATCGTTGAGCCTCGCCCAATCTTATCTTGACGAGGCACGGCAGATTGCCGGTATCGGTGCGAGGCGGATGAGCCTGACCGGGGCGTATATGGCATGGTTCCATGCCGCCCGTGCAGTGCTCTTCCGCGACGGTATCCGCGAGAAGAGCCATTATTGCATCGAATTGTACCTCAACCACTATGCGCAGTCAGGAGATCTCGAAGGGGAGTGGGTGCTGATGTTTGGCAGGCTGAGAACACAGCGCCATGAGAGCCAGTATTCGTTCGTCCCGGCGCCGACCGATGCAGAGGTTTTAGCCGCCATCGAGCATGCTGGTCAGTTCATCGAGAGAATACAGCGCTTGTTCTCTGAGACGCGCAGAAGGGAATGGAAAGGGAGCTAATCGAGGAAAGAGGGATCATGCTTCACACCAGACTATCTCCCGCTCCACGTACGGCTGAATGAGGGGAGCGAGACCGCCGACGGTGACAGGATCCCTCTGGCCTGAAGGGATCCTCAAGATAGAATGTCGGCGAGTGACCCGGGGGCACGCTCCTTTGCCCCCTGGTCGGGGCGGATAAGACCCCGATCGACACTCCCGCCACCTCATAAGGCAGCTCCCGTGACGAGCACGTGATTCCGCAGAACGCTGGCGACAAAGAGGTCACCTGCCTCTTTCATCTGCTCCCACCGATAGTAGGGGACGGCCGTCACCTGCACCTCACGGCCGGTCTCCGCCTCCAGTGCCAGCACCCGGTCGTGATCGACCTGACCTTCGTCACCGATGATCAGGATGTCAATGTCGCTCTGCTCATCGAAGGTCCCCGCCGATGTGCTCCCGTATATCGCGACCGCGATGCTTCCCGGCGCTATCTCCTCGATTCCGGCCCGGGCGAGGAGAAGGACCACGCGGGTCCGCTTCAATTCCCGGACGGCGAAGGAGTCGTTATTGAGAGAGAGGATCCTTGCTGTGCCGAGGAGAGTGACGGTGAGAAGTCCGTCCCGCTCGAAGGCATCGGCATATGACTTGACACTCCCGGGGCTGACCCCGATCCCCCGGGCGAGCCTGCTGATATGGATCTCGCCTGTGGGGTAGGTGAGGAATCAGGTGAGGATCCGGAACCCGACGAACTTCTCGAACTCGCGGAGCATGTAATATAGTGAACGATCGTTCACTATAGTAAACGGTTGCTGGGGCATGACCCGGCGGACGGTGGCAGTCTTGCCGGTGCCGCCCAGGCGAGGAGGGCGAGTTCACGGGTCTGGGCGTCGCGCTGGTGGAACTCGTCAGGCAGGTAGGTGAATTCGAAGACCTCGTGATCGCGAAAGAGTGTCTGGTTGAAAGAGGGGGTTGCCGAAAAAGCCGCCCTCAGTACCCGAACCGACGATCGTAGCCGGTGTGGTCCAACCACTCGATGATGACCGCGTTTACATCGTCATCGCGGGCTACGGTATACACGAGCCGCCACGAACGGGTGAGATTATACTTCCAGAGATTCTTCAGCGGCCCGTGTTTCTTGTGGCAGTCTTTCGGGATCAACTTCTTTGGCACCTGGATCCCGCAGAAGGCATCTGCCGCGATTCTGCCGAGAGCCCGGACCAGCAGTTCAGCTAGCCGACGTTCCCCGGGATCCTGGGAGGCCTGAAGAGCCTGGAAGGCCTCCCGCACCTGCTCGTCTGCAAAATAGATTTGGCACTTCATCGGAACCGCAGGTCTTCGCGCATTGCATACTTCCGGACCATATCTGGGTCGTGAATCCAGCAGATTGTCCCCCGCGAATCGCTTGCTATCTTCCCCGACTCCAGAAGATACTCGATGATCGTCTTGAACGTCTGGTACATCATTTTCTTCGGCAGGTTCTCCCACAAGGCCCGCCGTTTGTATTCGCCGCTGTGCTCCTGAATGAACTCTTCAACCATCTGGATCGTGTTGAGTGTGGGAGAGTGGGCGGATCCGGCGCTCGCAGACATGATCTCACGATTGTTGTATGAAGATATATAACAAACGGTCCCGGTCGCGGTCATCTCTTGAGGGGCGTCACGCTCCCGGGATAGCGAGTACTGCTTCCAGGAGGAACCAGCACCGCCCTGACTTTACCGATATGCACCGGAGGCGGTCAAGCTACGTGATCACTGCTGCCTGAGCTTCTGGTACACCCACTCCACCGCGTCGATGAACTGTCGATAGTTCGCTTCATCCATCAGCACTTTGAGCGGGATGCTGGGGAGACGGTGAATTCCATCTTCCGGTATCTGAACCCCCGGAAGCGCGTTGAGTTTATGGAAGAACTTCCAAAGCCCCTCCCCCTCGATGAACGCGGAATATCTTTTCAGGTACTTGAACTCAACCTCGATCTTGCCGGTCGTCCATACCGCAAAGACCTGGTAGTTCTTGCCGGGTGTACTGAGGAGCGGGTAGAAAGATCCGCTATGCTTCCCTTTGCCCCACCAGATGTAAAGGCGCTGGTTGTTCGCCCATGCCAGGAGATTTCTCGCTACCGGAACCAACGTAGGGTGCTGCTGCCCGAGTTCGGTCATGAACTCGGTTTCATTCCATCTCCGCGCATCCGGAGCGCCTTTCCGTTGCTCTGCCTTTGCCGACTGGCCGATAACCCTGGGAGCGACCATCCGCACGCCACCGTCTCCGGTGAACTGGCGCACCTCGATTGCCAGCACTTCGGCAGGGTCCATCTGCTCGTTCAGGAACTCGACAACCCGGCGGAGACGATTGGGAATTGTGTCGGCAGCAAAGATCAGGCGCACTTTGCCCGCCTGGAGATTGGTCTTCACCTTCTCCCAGAACATATCGGGATCGACAGTGTTTCCAAGGAAATTTGCCAGAGCCTCATCCGGGTCCGCTCCCTGCTTTTCACACGTTGCAGTGTACATCCCCCGCAGCCGGTCAATCGACCAGTATGCCACGGCATTTGCCGCGTAGTCAAGCATCTGCCCGATGACCTCCCGTCGAATACGAGTGTCGGTGCTCCGCTTCACCTCAACGAGCGTGGGAACCCCTTCCCGATCAAGGAAGAGATGGTCGAGGGAGAAATTGTCCCCTTCGTTCTCATCCCCGGGGACGCCGACTTCCTGCTTTACGAGCAGGAGTTCCGGTGCATCTTCAGCAGTTGAGAGCAGGAGTTCCGGGTGGTTCGCAAGGAGCCCCTGCAGTTCGGCCTCATACTCGTAGGGCGTCTCTCTCATCGGTACCAGAGTGTCATCTTCAGAGACGAGGTAAACAGGATCAGTCATGTAACTCCCTTCCCGGTGGACGTATCTCTGGGCTGCTCTGGTTATTGCTGAACAGAGTGCTATGGGGCATTCGCGTGTGCCTGTCCGCCCTGTGGAATAGTGTAAACGCCTGATACCTAAAGGTGCCGAATTGTTTGGGTGAGAAACGCCATCTCACCCCTCAAAATGAGTGATCACGCCATCTGTTCGCGGGGGACACCCTTCCCCGCAAGAATATCCCGCAAATGCTCCCGGCCGCCCGGCTCCGGGATCTCCCGTCCCTCCTTCCGGGCGGTATCGAGCCGGAGGCCGAGAGCCGCCTTCACTCCGGAGAGCGCCTCCTCTTCGGTCTCGCCGAACGCGGAGCAGCCGGCAAGCTCCGGGACGACGGCGATGAACCCCTCGTCCTCGTCGCTATAGAATATCTCGATTGCGCATGTATGCGGCATCTCAATCACCCCGATCATTACCCCGACCACGCGGGAGCTCGCCCGGTCACCGGGTGTAGAGTTCGACACAATCCAGCGCCCTTCCAAATGCCTCCTCGAAATCCGGGACGGCCTTCATCTGATGCCGGAGCGACGCGTTCCATGCTGCTAAGAACAGTTTACGCTTTTCCGCGAGCACGGAGGTGTCCGGCACGACCTCCTTGCATTCGCATTTCCGGTAGAGAATGCACGTCACGGCGTCTGGGTTCACACGGCCGGCCAGGTGCCAGATGTCATAGATATCCCGGGGGCGTACCCGCTGGAAGAGAGAGCGGATCTTCTCGGCCATGATCTCCTCCAGGCAGTAAC
>JAGVUK010000172.1 GCA_019136335.1 Methanomicrobiales archaeon | reverse complement strand
ATGATCCTGATCACGCTCCCCGTGATCGGGCTGATCTCGGTCCTGGACTGCCGGGAGGTCGAGGAGGCCATGACCGCCGGGGATGCCCTGCTCCGGGAGCAGACGGGGGAGAGCATTGTCCAGTCGCTGCGTCTCACGGATGCGGGGCTGAAACTCTTCGACGGCACGCTGGACTCCCGGATGGCGGAGGGGTTCGGTCCGGTCCTCGCCGAGTACGAGCGCGCCGGGAGAGACCCGGGCGCCATGGATCTCGCCCGGGTCCGGGAGGAGATCGGGGGGGAGATGGACATCTACATCATCAACGAATCAGGCGTCGTCGAGTACACCACCTACCCCCCGGACTTCGGCCTCGACTTCCGGAAACTTCCCTCCTTTTACGACAGAATAACGGAGATCCGGCTCGGCGATGCGTTCGTGGCGGATCGCGTCGTGGCGGAGTCGGCAAGCGGGGTATTGCGGAAGTATGCCTACCTGCCCTCTCCCGACCACCGCTACCTCTTCGAGCTCGGGCTCGCCTGCAATGCGACCGAAGCCGGTCATTACGCCCCGGACTACCGGCGCCTCCGGGAAGACCTGATGCGGTTGAACCCCACGCTCAAAGAGGTCCGGATCTACGACTGCTACGGGCGGTTCATCAACGTGACCAGGTTGGAAGGCCCGGTCGTGCCCACGTCGGTGGACCCGGTCGCCGTTGCGATCTTTGAAGAGAGGGAAGACAGGACGATGGTGGACGGGGCTGCCGGGACCATCACCCGGTATATCTTCGTCGACCTCTCCGATCCCGGCAACCCCTCGGACACGAGCCTGGTCGTCGGGCTGATCTACACCACCGCTTCCCTCGACGCCCGGATCGCGGAGGTGCGGTTCAGCCACGCCGTTATCGTTCTCTTCGCGAGTCTTGCCGCCTGCTGCATCGCGGTCCCGGTCTCGCGGCGGATCACCCGGCCGGTGCAGGAGATCGTCGACGACGTCGACCGGATCGCCGGCGGGGATCTCGACCACCGGATCCGGGTCTCCACGGGGACCGAGTTTGCCCGCCTCTCGGAGAGCATCGGTATCATGGTCGACTCTCTCAAAGAGAACATCCGGCGCCTCCGTGAGTCGGAGGAGGCTGTACGGCAGTACGATGCCCGGCTCGAGGACCTGGTCAGGGAGCGGACGGCCGAACTTGAGGAGTCCGGCCAGACGGTGAACCTCTTCCTGGATATCATGGTTCACGACATCAACAACGCAAACACCATCGCCATCGGGTATACGCAGCTCCTGATCGACGTGCTCGAGGGTGAGCGGCAGGAGATAGCGCAAAGGATGCTCTCAGGTATCGAGCAGAGCTCGTCGATCATCGGGCGCGTCGCCACCCTCCGGAAGGCCCGGGAGGTCGGGGCGGCGCTGGTGCGCGTGGACCTCGACCGGGTGATACGGGCGCAGGTGACCGGCCATCTTGCGGCCCGGGTCCGGTACGAGGGCCGCCCGGTCGACGTCCTCGCGGACGACCTCCTCCCCGAGGTCTTTTTGAACCTGCTCGGCAACGCTGCGAAGTTCGGCGGGCCGGACGTCGAGATCACCGTCCGGGTCGAGGAGCACGGGGAGGAGGTCACGGTCTCTGTCGAGGATACCGGGCCCGGCATTCCCGATGCGGTGAAGAAGGGCCTCTTCGGCCGTTTCTGGAAAGGGGAGGGGTCACCTGCCGGGGCCGGTCTCGGGCTCTACATCTGCCGGACACTCGTCGAGCGTTATGGGGGGAGGATATGGGCGGAAGACCGGGTGAAGGACCGGCCGGAGTGCGGCACGGTCATCCGGTTCACCCTCCGGAAGGCCGGGTGAGGTCTGCTCTCCTCACCCGACGATCTCCTGCACCCGCCCGACCTCTCCATCCCGGAGCCGGACCTTGATCCCGTGCGGGTGGAACGACGAGTTCGTCAGGATCTCGGCGACAACGCCCCGGGTGCGTTTCCCGGTCCGCTGGTCGCGTTTGAGCACGATATCCACCGTCATACCGGGGCGGATGGCGGCACGGTTCTGTCCGTTCATACGAAACGAGGGCGGCGGGGTTACTCCTCGCTGCCGTCCTGCCCGGGTTCTCCCCCGTTTGGTCCCACAACAGCGGTCTTCATCTGCGGGAAGAGGAGCACCTCCTTGATCGAGTCCTTCCCCGTGAGGAGCATCACCAGGCGGTCGATCCCGATCCCGACGCCGCCCGTCGGGGGCATACCGTAGCCGAGCGCGTTGATGAAGTCGTAGTCGATCATCTGCGCCTCAAGGTCGCCCCGGCGGCGCCTGGCGTCCTGGAGTTCGAGCCGGGCCTTCTGGTCGAGGGGGTCGTTTAACTCCGAGAAGCCGTTCGCCATCTCCATCCCGGCGATGAAGAGCTCGAACCGCTCCGTCATTCCCTCCTTCGTCCGGTGCTTCTTTGCAAGCGGCGAGTTCTCGATGGGGAAGTCGTAGACGAACGTCGGCTGGATGAGCTGCTTCTCGCCGAAGTGCTCGAAGAAGAGGACCAGGTACTCGCCCCGGGTCGTGGCGCTCTCGCAGCCCTCGACACCGTGCTCCCGGGCGAACGCGCGGAGTTCCTCGACGGTGTGAGCCCGGACGTCGATGCCGCCATACTCCTGCACCGCCTCCTCCATCGAGAGGCGGCGCCAGGGGCGGGTGAAGTCCAGGTCGTGCCCCGCAAACGGGACGGTCGCGCTCCCGCGCACCTTCTCTGCGAGGTAGGAGAGGATCTCCTCGGTGAGGTCCATCATGTCGTTGTAGTCCCGGTAGGCCTCGTAGATCTCGACCATCGAGAACTCGGGGTTGTGGTTGGTGTCGATGTCCTCGTTCCTGAAGTTCTTCGCGATCTCAAAGACCTTCTCGAAACCGCCGACGACAAGGCGCTTGAGGTAGAGTTCCGGCGCAATCCGGAGGTAGAGCTTCTGGTCGAGGGCGTTGTGGTGGGTGGTGAACGGCCGGGCGTTCGCGCCGCCGTAGACCGGTTGCAGGGTCGGCGTCTCGAACTCCAGGTAGTCCCGCTCGAAGAGGAACTGCCGCAGGAGCGATATGATCCTGCTCCGGGTCCGGAACGTCTCGCGGCTCTCCTCGTTCATGATCAGGTCGAGGTAGCGCTGCCGGTAGCGGGTCTCGACGTTCTTGAGGCCGTGGAACTTCTCCGGGAGGGGGCAGACCGATTTTGCGAGGAGCTCGAACCGGTCGACCCAGATGGTGATCTCCCCCATCTTCGTCCGGAAGACGTGGCCGACGACGCCGATGATGTCCCCGGCGTCGACGTACTGCCGGAAGAGGTCGAACTGCTCATCGCCGAGGTCGTTTTTGCGGAGGTAGAGCTGTATCCTGCCGTCCGCGTCCCCCATGTCCGCAAAGATCGTCTTGCCGTGCTCGCGGACAACATAGATCCTGCCCGCGGTGCTGACTTCTTCAGCGCTCTTCTCGTGCCCAATCCCGGAGAACCGTTCCTTGATCTCTCCGACGGTATCCCTGCGCTCAAAGGTGTAGGGGTATACCGTCACCCCGCGCTCGCGCAGATCCTGTAGTTTATCGATCTTTGTTGGGTCAAAACAGAGATGATCCATATCGCTCATTGTGTAAACAGCTCCATTCGTCCTCGCGCCCGCCCCTGCACTCCAGAACCGGGTTCGCCGCTTTTCCGGGGAGACGGGGCTGCAATCTCATTGATAAATCCTACATATACTTCCGCTCCGGTGCTATTAACCTTTGAGGGAGGGTGGACCGGGACGGCGTAAGCGCCCGGGGTGCGGCCCGGACCCCGTCGCAGGCCGTCCCCTGTGGCGTCACGCGCACGTGGGGGGACCGGTTGTTCCCGATCTATCCGGCCGGTGGACCCCTCCGGGTCCGCCGGCTATCGGCGGCAAAACGCAATGCATAAGAAGGTTATACGAGTTATCGTCAATAGTGTGGGCATGGTGCAGGAGACGGGAAGAGAGGTGGCGATAGAGCGGCTCGCCGCCGTCATCGGCGAGTGCCGGAAGTGCCCGCTCTGGGAGAACTCCCATCACGCGGTCCCCGGGGAAGGTGACGCCCGGGCCGGCCTCATGCTGATCGGCGAGGCGCCGGGAAAACAGGAAGACCTCACCGGGCGGCCGTTTGTAGGGCGGGCGGGGAAGTTCCTTGAGGGTCTCCTTGCAGGGATCGGTCTTTCACGGGACGAGGTCTTCATCGCGAACATCGTGAAGCACCGGCCGCCCGAGAACCGCGACCCGAGAGACGAGGAGGTCCGGGCCTGCACCCCGTATCTTGAAGAGCAGATCCGCATCGTCAGGCCGCGGGTGATCGTGATGCTGGGCCGGCACTCGAGCAGGCACATCCTCTCCCTCCTCCCCGTCGCGTTCGACCGGATCACGGAGGTCCGGGGGACCGTCTACCCCTGCTCCCTCTTCGGCCACCCGGTCCGCCTCATCCCCACCCTCCACCCCGCCGCCGCGCTCTACAACCCGGCGTACCGGGAGGCCCTGGAAGAGGACTTCCGGGTCGTCGGGCGCGAGCTTGCAGGGGCCGGAGGACCTGCAGAACAGGACTGAACGGTTATGGCAAGAGAGAAGTCGTACGGGGCGGTCGTCGTCCGGCGGGACAGGGAACTCCAGTACCTCATCCTGCAGTACGGGGCCGGGCACTGGGACCTCGTAAAGGGGCACGGCAAGCGCGGCGAGAGCGAGAAGGAGACGGTACTCCGTGAACTGGAGGAGGAGACCGGGATCACCCGGGCCACATTCATCCCCGGGTTCCGGGAGGAGATCTCCTACTTCTTCCAGCGCCGGGGGCGCACGGTCTACAAGGAGGTCGTCTACTACCTGATCGAGACCCCGGAAGCGGCGGTGACGCTCTCGGACGAGCATGTCGGCTACCAGTGGCTCCCCTACGACGAGGCCGTCCGGGCGATCACCTTCGGGAACTCAAAACGGATCGTCAGCGAGGCGCACGAGCACCTTATGGCGCTGCAAACTCAGGAGAGCGGGTGACCGCGAAGGTCCTGTCCATCCTCACTGTTTCCTGTCTTCCGGGAGCTCGCTCACCTCCCTCCCGAGGAAGTAACTCACGACGGTCCTGATCGCGACGAGCGACCCGAGGATGATCAGGTCCTGGGACGTCGGCTCGAGGATCGTCTTCAAGACGTCGGCAGCGACGAAGAACTCAAGGCCGATCAGGATGCGCGTGGTGAACGACCACCGGATGTCGTGGTAACTCTTCTCCCGTATGCGCGTCTCCCGCGCGAGGAGCTCGATGATCGCGATCGCCGCCCCGTAGACGATGAAGAGCCCCCCGAACGTCCCGATGACCAGCCCGGCGACCCTGATGAACGTTTCGAGCACCATGCCCGGCGGGTGTATCGGCAGCGGATGAACTTATAGGTATCAGCCTTCGCTAAATCTCTTAGGAAGCCCCTCCGCAGGTCAAACCATCAACCATCCCCCTTCGCGGTTCTTCGCGCGAGGCTCTCTCGTTATCCACACCCGTTAGTTCGCGCGAAGCCGCGGAAGGACGCGAAGTCCGGTACCCGGGGTACCGCTAACTCTTCGTTGCGAGACCTTACCCTCACCTACCCTGGCATTTTTCTCACCTGCTATCCAGACCGCAGCAGATATTCTGCTCCCGTCCCCACTCCGGGGGCAGCACCCGGAGCACCACGGCTCAGTAACTCCCCGTAAAGCGACCTCCCCCTCCTCCACCCCTTGGGTTGCTCCTGTAGCCCCCACCCCGCCCGGCCTTCGGCCTCCTCCCCCGCCCCAGAGGGGCGGGGGCAGTGCGTGGTGATAACCAATAGGAAGCCGTGCACGGGTCTTCTCCAGAGTCTCCCCATGCTTCTGGCAAGAGGCCGCCAACAACGCAGATGGTACATGTTTTGTAAACGACGAAATTGTAGGCGGAGCTCCGAAAGGGTTCGCAAAGTGAGCGCTAACTCTTCGTTGCGGTGTTGCGCGGGACCGCATCGTTTGACACCGGGCGCCCAAATGAGCGAAGTACCAGGTAGGGCGGGCGCGAGACCGGCTGCCGGCGCCCGCGCGGATCGGCGATGTGGATAACCGGTTCGCGTGAAGGGGGCCGCTCCCCGTCACGCCGGCCCGGGGCGTCTCAGCCGGCGCTCTCCGGCGCGAGGGGGACGACGACGCGAAACCCGTTGTACCGCTCGACGGTCACGGCGACACCGTAGACCGCCTCGATGGTCTCGGGCGTCACCACCCCGGGTCCCCCCGCGGCGTGGATGACGCCTTCTTTTAAGAAGATGAACCGGTCGGCGTAGCGGAGCGCCATGTTCAGGTCGTGCATCGTCATCACCGCCGCGACGTCGTGGTCGGTCACCACGCTTCTCACGATCCCGAGGATATCGAGCTGGTTTTTGAGGTCGAGGCTGCTTGTCGGTTCGTCGAGGAGGAGCACCCGCGGCTCCTGCACGAGCGCCCGGGCGATGCTCACCTTCTGGAGTTCGCCGCCGCTCATCTCGTCGATATACCTTAGCAACAGGTCCTCGAGGCTGAGCATCCGGATCGCCGCCTCGACGATCCGGAGGTCCGCCTCCGTGACGTTCCACCGGATATGCGGCCGCCGGCCGAGGAGGATGGCGTCGAACGCGGTCAATCTGCCCGCTTCGCACCGTTGCGGCACATAGCCCATCTTCCGCGCAATCTCTGTCCGGTCTGCCCTGAGAAGGTCGGTCTCGTCGACGAGGACGGACCCGGCCTTCGGCTGCAGGATGGCGTTCATGCACTTCAAGAGCGTCGTCTTCCCGACACCGTTCGGCCCGAGGATCGCGAGGATCTGGTGGGGGGAGAGGCCGAACGTGATCTCCCGGATGACCGGGGCGCTCCGGTAGGTGAATGCCACACCGTCGACCTCGAGGATCATCGCCGGTACCCCCGGAGAAGCAGGTAGATGAAGACCGGTGCGCCGAGAAACGCCGTGAGCACGGCGACCGGGAGGACGTAGGGCGCGACGATGACCCGGGCGACGGTGTCTGAGGCGAGGAGGAGGATCCCGCCCGCCACGCAGGAGCCCGGGACCAGGTAGCGCTGGTCGTCGCCGATGAGCCTCCTCACCATGTGCGGGCAGACGAGCCCCACGAACCCGATGACCCCGAGGAACGAGACGATGACGGCGGAGACGAGCGCCGCGACGACCATACCGATGTTCCGCACCGCTTCGACGCTGACCCCGAGCCCTTTTGCCGTCTCGTCGCCGGCGTCGATCGCGTTGTAGTTCCAGCGGTTCGCGATGAAGAAGATGCTCGCCCCCGCGACGACGAGGGTCATGATCCCGAGTTCCTGCCAGCTGGCCCGGCTGACGTCGCCGAAGGTCCAGAAGATGACCGCAGCGAGCTGGGTGTCGCTCGCGAAGTACTGGAGGAACATCGTCCCCGCCGTGAAGAGGGAGGAGAGGGCGACGCCGGCGAGCACCATCACCTCCGGTGACGCCCCGCGGACCCGGGAGATGATCAGGATCACGGCCGTCGCAAGGAGGCAGAAGATGAACGCCACGACCGTCGTCAGGCAGGGATTGTTCAGGGTGACGGCGTCGGCAACCGTCGAGTGCATCTGTCCGGTGCCGAGGAGGATGACCGAGACGGCCGCCCCGAATGCACCGGCGTTCGATATGCCGAGCGTAAACGGCGACCCGAGCGGGTTACGGAGGATCGACTGCATGGCGACCCCCGCCACCGAGAGCCCGACCCCGGCGACGATCGCGGCAAGCGCCTGCGGGAGGCGGATGTTCCAGACGATCCGGTCGGTGCTCGACATGCTGAGGGTGGTGCCGGGGTGAAGGAGCGCCGCGATCCGGTCGATGGTGCCGTTCACGATGGAGAGGAAGACGTCGTACGGGGGGACGCCGGCCGCACCGACCGAGATGGATACCACGAGGAGGATGAAGAGGAGGACGATCCCCGAAAGGATCCAGAGGTGCTTCTTGCGCACGTACCCGAGGTATTCCCGGGGAATGGTCCCGTCTGCAAAGTGCATCTCTTCCTGCCCTCCTGATTATCTCATGTCTTACAGCGGGATCGCGGTGAACCCGAGATCGTTGTACTGGCTGTTCAGGTCGCTAAAGACCGGTTTGCCGAGGAAGAAGGTGTAGATCTCGTCTGCCTTCTTTACCGGGTCGACGTCGGCGAACCGGTCGGGGTAGAGGGTCTTCCCGATGAAGTAGGCGTCGGCAAGCACGGTCTCGTAGTTCGTGCTGTAGAAGTTGTACGGGAGGACGCCGTAGACCCGGCCTTCCTTCGCTGCGGAGAGGCCCGCGAGCGCCGCATCGTTCTTCAACTCGCCGATCGCCCCGTCGCCCTCCATCTGGAGGGTCCCGGCGTCGATGAAGATGTAATCGGGGTTCCAGTCGACGAGCGCCTCTTTCGCGACATCGGCGTGGGCCGTGCCGAGGCCGGCTGCGACGTTCTTCGCGTGTACCCAGGAAAACGGCGGGTAGGCCGGTTCAGTGGAGATGATCCCGTGGGCGCCTGCCGAGGAGACGCCGCCGACGTAGACCCTCTTCTGGTCGGTCTCGGGGATATCGGCGGTCCGGCGCTCAAGGTCGGCCATCGTCGCATCGATGTAGGCGATCACTTCTTCGGCCCGGTCCTCTCTCCCGAGGACCTGGCCCATCGTGCGGAGGCCGCCGTACATCTCGGCCTTCTCGGCGTCGTTTCTGAGCGAGCCGTACGGGAAGGCCACGACCGGGATGCCCGTCTTTGCCTCGAGTTTGTCGGCCTCTGCGGCGCTCGTCCCGTATGCCGTCCCGCTCGAACCCGTCTTGAAGATGAGATCGGGGCCCACGCCGATGATCTTCTCGGGGTCGTCTTTGCCCCTGAACTCGCCGATCAGCGGGAGCCCTTTGAACTGCGGCCCGTAGGCGAGGGCGTAGGGGCGGCCTTCTATCGCCTGCTCCTTCTTCTCGATGTCATCGACACCGACGGCGAGATCCTGGCCCTGCAGGTAGACGAGGTAGCGCAGGCACCCTGAGCCGGAGCAGACGACGCTCTGTGGGGCGGACGGGACGGTGACGCTCCGGCCGAACCCGTCGGTGATCGTGGCCTCCTCGCCGGCAGCGTTCCCGCTGACGGTTGAACCGGTGCCGGTGCATCCGGCAGCGACCATGAGCAGTACGAGAGCCGCGAGCACCGCGGCCGTGAGCAATCGGGTGTATCTGAAAGGCATCATACTACTAACTGTAAGTGTAGCATTAATTAATATATCTGATGAAAGGATATCCACCTTGTGCGAAGGAATATCGTTTCGCGTTACCTCTGCGGACATCGAAGAATATTCCTCAGAACGTTCCTGCCGGCGGCCCTGGAACCCCCTGCAGGCCCGAATACCTCTCTTCCGGAGCCGGTCTGCACGGCCTTTGCCATTCTCCCGGTGGGGAGAGGCCGGCCCCGTTTCC
>JAGVUK010000144.1 GCA_019136335.1 Methanomicrobiales archaeon | reverse complement strand
CCGAGGCCGGCGACGATGACGAAGGCATCGACGTCGTGCGTGCCCCTCGAGTCGATGGCGTTGATGATGCTATCGATCTCATCGGCGGTCACCCGTGCCCCGGTCACGTTGTCGGTCCCGACACCGTGGCCTTTGACCACTGTCTGCCCGATCAGGAGCCGGTCTTTGAGTTCGATATGTTTGAGCCCCATCAGGTCGGTACGCGCCGTGTTTACCGCGATACCCCTGAAACTCTGGGTCTGCATCCGTTTGTCCTGCTCGATGAACATATCGACGACTTTGCCCCCCGCCTGACCGAATCCTATGAAGAAGACCCTCATTCAGCTTCACACCCTCATATTGACTGATCAATAATATCGACGTTTATGTATAAGACGTTGTATACTCTTATAGTCCAAAAGTGTTCTTATAACTTCACACGTAGTGGTAAACGATGAAGGTCTGCATTGTTGGGGGAGGGTTATGCGGTCTGGTCTCGGCTCTCGAACTTGCCGGAACACACCAGGTAGATCTCTTCGAGCGACGGCCGGTTCCGGGAGGCTGCCTCGGTTCATACCGGATCGGCGAGTACTGGATCGAGGAGTATTACCACCATTGTTTCTCCGGCGATACCAGCCTGCTCAACCTCTTTGATGCACTACGGGTAGCCGACCAGCTGGTATGGCTCAAGGGCACAACCGGCTACTACGTCGACGGGACCATCCACCCGCTCACCTCCCCGGCCGAGATCCTGCGCTACCCCCACCTCACATTCACCGAGAAGGCCCGCCTCGGCCTGCTGACCCTGCGCTCCCGGCGGCTCGACGTCTCAGCGCTCGACGGGGTCACCGCAAAGGACTTCATCCTCGATCACCTCGGCCCCGGCATCTACGCCTCGTTCTTTGAACCGCTCTTAAAGAGCAAGTTCGGGGACCGCCGCGAAGAGGTCTCCGCAGCCTGGCTCATATCCCGAATCGCGATCCGGTCCGACCGGGGCACCGGGGGCGAGCGCCTGGGCTACCTCCGGGGAGGGTTCCGGCACTTCATCACGCGGCTCGAGGAAGAGGCGGCGGGACGGGGCGCCTCGATCATGCCGAACTCCCCGGTCAGGGAGATCCGGAGGGAGGGCGACGGTTGGCTCGTCAACGGTGAGGCTTACGACTGCGTCATATCGACGCTCCCCCCGCAGGTGACCGCTGACCTCGCCGGGGTGGATATCGCCCCGGTGCCCTACCAGGGCGCCGCCTGCATGACCCTCGCGCTTGACCGGGACGTGACCGACGGCATCTACTGGCTGAACATGAAGGATACCTCCCCCTACGGTGCGGTGGTCTCGCATACCAACTTCGCCCCGCTTGAGTGGTACGGCGAGCATATCGTCTACCTTGCGTCCTACTTCACCGGCCGGCTCCCGGAGGGATTCGAGCAGGCGATGATCGCGGACTTCTGCAGGCGGTTCTCCGTCAGCGCAAGAGAGGTGCACTGGCACCGGCTCGCCGTCGACCCGTATGCGGGTCCGGTCTACACGACCGGGCTCCGGGACCGCCTGCCCGCCTACGAGGAGCACGGGCTCTTCCTCGCCGAGCGGAGCATGAACGGTTCGGTCGTCGCCGGAGAGGAAGTGGCGAGGCGGGTTCTTGCGAGGTACCCCGATGCGTGAAGTCGAGGTGAGCGCCGTCCTGCCGGTCTATAACGATCTTGCGGCGCTCAAGACCGCCATACCGCGGTCGCTTGAGACGCTTGAGGCGATCGCGCCGGGGGGGTTTGAGCTGATCGTCGCCGAGGACGGGAGTACCGACGGGAGCACGGAGTTCATCAGGGAGTATGAAGCAGAAGATCCCCGTGTTCGCCTGCTCCACGCCGACGAGCGACTCGGGCGGGGCCGGGCGCTCAACCGCGCGTTTGCCGCGGCAAAAGGATCGATCGTCTGCTACTACGACGTCGATCTCGCCACCGATATGCAGCACCTCACCGAACTGATCGGCGCCATCCGGGACGGCTGCGATGTCGCGACCGGATCCCGCCTCCTCCCGGAGAGCGCTATCACCCGGAGCGGGGGGCGGGAGATCGCGAGCCGCGGCTACAACATGCTTGTCCGGACGATCCTCGGGAGCAGACTCCACGACCACCAGTGCGGGTTCAAGGCGTTCCGGCGCGACCGTCTTCTCTCCCTGCTCCCGTCGGTCGCCGCAGACCACTGGTTCTGGGACACCGAGGTGCTGGTGCGGGCCCAGAAGAACGGCTACCGGATACGGGAATTTCCCGTGCGGTGGCGGCAGGGAGAGGGGACGACCGTGCGCAGGAAAGACGTCGCCGAGATGGGATCGGCGGTTGTGCGCCTCTGGTGGCGGCTCCATGTGGAAAAAAGTTAGCGCGGTCGTCATCCCCACCCTGGTCGCGGTCGGGATCATCGCCTACATGCTCTACAGCGTATGGGATGACCTCCTGCTGACGCTTGAGCACGCCGTGATACCCTTTCTCTTTGCCGCCGTCGGGATCTGTATTGTTGCCTGGATCCTCCGCGGGTTCCGGTACCGGTTCATCCTGGAGGGGCTTGGCATCCTAAAAAGCCTCAGCTTTGCGACCGCCTGCATCTTCATATCCCAGACGGCGAACCTCGTCGTTCCCGCGCGCCTCGGCGACTTCGTGCGGATGCTCATCCTCAAGCACGAGGACGATGCCACCTACTCTCAGGGGTTCTCGTCCATCGTCGTCGAGCGCGTCTTTGACATCCTGATGATCGCGGTGCTCGGCGCCGTGGCACTTCCGTTCGTCCTCGCTGTCCTCGCCGTTCCCGATTGGTTCATCACGGCCATCGTCGTCCCCATCGCCGCAGGAGGCCTCTTCTTTGCCGTCCTCCTCTGGTCGGGCAGGATGAAGTCGACGAACCGGATTGTCGTCGCCGTCCAGAGGATGCTTGATGAAGTGAAACAGGCCTCCCTCAACCCCCGGGCCCTCCTCATGCTCAGCGGCTCGTCGCTCCTCATATGGCTCGTCGACGTGCTGGTCTGCGCCGCGGTCGTCCTGATGTTCCAGGAGCCGGTCCCGTTCGCCGTCGTCGTCCTCGCGATCGTCATCGGCAACCTCGTCAAGGCGGTGCCGGTCACTCCCGGTGGCGTTGGGACCTATGAACTCGCGCTCGCGCTGACCTTCGGGCTCGCAGGGATTCCGGCGGCCACGGCGACGCTGATCGCGGTCATCGACCACCTCATCAAGAACATGGTGACGCTCGTTGGGGGCGTCGGGTCGATCTACTACTTCGGCGACTGGTCGATGGACCTCTTAAAGAGGGTCTTTACGAGGGAGATCGAGAAGGAGGAGACGTTTGGCGGGTGAGTTCGTCGTCCCGGTGCTCGCCTGGCTTGCGGTCATCAAAGCGCTCCACCTCGGCACCTGGCCGGCGCTCGACCGCACCCTCGGCAGCCTTGCGGCCGCCGCCGCATACCCGGCATCGGTTCTTCTCTTCACGCTTCTCTCCTGGTAC
>JAGVUK010000201.1 GCA_019136335.1 Methanomicrobiales archaeon | reverse complement strand
GTAGACCGCGACGAAGATCATGGGCAGGAGCTGGTGGAGGATCAGCCACGGCACCTTCTCGCCGATGTAGGCGTAGGCCGCAAGCGAGACGAGCATCCAGAATATGGCGAACCGTGCAAACTCTTCCTGCCGGTCGACCGGCCGGCCTCCCTCGCCGCGCGCGAGGAGCCCGCGGAGGCGGTCCTTCCAGCCCCGTGCCTTCGGGGCCTCCTCTGCCGCCGTCTCATCTTCTCCGGGACTGGCTGCAACACTCCCTGGATTCTCCCCTTCTTCCCCGGGGAGCCTCTCTTCAACCGCCGGAAACTCTCCGGGATCCAGGGGCCGGGCCGAAACTCCGGGGTTCTCCTCCGTGGGCGTGGGTGCGGTCCCCGGTGCACCCCGTCGCACCCTCCGCTCCTTCCAGCGGGAGACGGCTCCGGGGATACCGACGAACTGCAAAACCCCGACGGCGGCAAGGACCAGGATCGGCACCTCGTAGAGGAGGAAGAGCAGGATATAGAAGTACGGCGGCCCCCCGAGGCGCTGCATCTGGTGCATCGATGTCCAGTGCTCGATCGCACGGAGCCACCCATCCATGAGCACCTCGGGGTGGGCGCCGAGCGACGAGTAGAGGACCGCCATGATCCCGACCGCGACAATGCTGCCGAGCGCGAAATCCCGGATCCAGCGGGGCGGCAGTTGCACCTTCCGCGTCCAGACCAGGTAGAGGAGGTACACCCCGAAGGTCAGGATGATGATCGGCATATTCTCCTTCGTGGACATCCCGAGACCGATTGCCGCCCCGGCGAGCAGCGCGTATCGCATCTTGTGCCGCTCAAAGTAGTAGAGGAGGGCGACAAGGAGCACCATCGAAAAGACGGCAATATAGATGTCGTTTCTGAGGAACCGCGAGAAGTAGACCATATTCGGCGACACCGCAAGGAAGAGCGCCGCTATCAGGGCCTGCTTCTTATCGAGGTAGCCGAGTTTGTAGATCGGGTAGACCAGTGCGACAAGCACGGTGCCGAAGAGCGCCGGAATAAGCCGGCCCACAAGATCGGAGTCTCCGAGGAGCGAGAAGATCCCGGCCGTCGTGTAGTAGAGGAACGGCCCGTGGTACATGGGGTCGTAAATATAGGTCCCCTCGGTCAGGAGCCGATACGAGAACCACGCGTGAATAGCCTCGTCGTGGTGAAAAAGTTTGAGGTCGAGAGCATAAAAACGAAGAGCAATTGTGACCAGAAGTATGAGGAGGAATAGCCCCTCGAACGAGAAGCGTTCACGGACCCGTGTCGTGAGCACGGCGGCCTTCACGCCGCTCTCACCTCAACTCTCCAGCACAATCTCAATGCCGATGTCTTTTGGGACCTGGATGCGCATCAGCTGGCGCAGTGCGCGCTCATCAGCGTCGATGTCGATGAGCCTCTTGTGTACCCGCATCTGCCAGCGATCCCAGGTTGCGGTACCTTCGCCGTCAGGGCTCTTCCTGGTGGGCACCACGAGTTTCTTCGTGGGCAGCGGGATCGGACCTGCCAGATTGACGCCGGTTCGCTCTGCTATCTCTTTGATCCTGTCACAGACCATCTCAAGTTTTTCGAAATCAGTTCCGGAAAGACGTATTCTGGCCTTCTGCATAATTGCCACCAAAAAATTATTGGTACCTTCTTATCTCATCTGTTTCGGCGTGATGTTGATGCACATGCCCGCCGCAATCGTGGAGCCCATATCACGGACGGCAAACCGCCCAAGCTGCGGGATCTCCTTGACCTTCTCGATGACCAGAGGCCTGGTAGGCTTGATCTTGACGATCGCGGCATCGCCGGTCTTGAGGAACGTGGGATTCTCCTCCTTGACCTGACCGGTGCGGGGGTCGAGTTTCTTCTGGAGCTCGATGAAGGTGCACGCGATCTGGGCGGTGTGGCAGTGGAAGACCGGGGTGTAGCCGACGGTCAGGGCGCTGGGGTGGTGGAGCACGACGATCTGCGCGATGAACTCGTCTGCAACGGTCGGCGGCACGTCGGCAGGACCGCAGACATCACCGCGGCGGATGTCCCCCTTGCCGATACCACGGACGTTGAACCCGACGTTGTCGCCCGGGAGCGCCTGCGGAATCTCCTCGTGGTGCATCTCGATGGACTTGATCTCACCCTCTTTGTTTGCGGGCATGAAGCTGACCTTCATCCCCTTCTTCATGATGCCGGTCTCGACACGGCCGACGGGCACGGTCCCGATACCGGAGATGGAGTAGACGTCCTGGATGGGAAGACGCATG
>JAGVUK010000112.1 GCA_019136335.1 Methanomicrobiales archaeon | reverse complement strand
AGGTTTTCCCGGTAGAGGCATGTTGATCTGTAATCGGATCTTTTTGCCGGAGCGCGGATGCGAACCCGGCGATCTGTCCGGGGTTCGGGGGATGGGATGCGTACCCCGGTATGGGCGCGACGAGATCCCGCGGCGCCTATAATCCCTGAATAAATCCACATCTCCAGTGGAAATAAAGGGGTTCTTTGCCCGTCATTCCGCCGTCGGACACCGAACCGACGGCTGCCCGGGCAGGTGTACCAGATAAAAAAGTTTTGATTCTCTCCGGGACATGTATAAAGGCGTTTCTATTTTACCGACCCATCCCGCGAGACCGCGTAGGCGCACCGTATGTGCCCGGCACCCGACGGCCCGAGGACGCTTCCCGGGACGACCGCCACGTGCTGCTCGCGGAGGAGCGACTCGGCAAACTCGATATCGGTCATGCCGGTGCTCTCTATCGAGGGGAAGGCGTAGAACGCACCCTTCGGGAGGTGGCAGGCAAGGCCGAGTTTGTTTAACCCGTCGACGAAGAGGTTCCGCCGGAGCCGGTACTCCCGGACCATGGCGTCCTTCTCGGCCTCACCGATCCGGAGCGCCTCGTAGGCTGCAACCTGCCCCATGACGGGAGCACAGAGCGCGACGTACTGGTGGATCTTCAAGGCCGCCGCGGTGATCTCGGGCGGGGCGCAGAGGTAGCCGATCCGCCACCCGGTCATGGCGAAGGCCTTCGAGAACCCGTTTAAGGTGATCGTCCGGTCACGGAGTTCGGGGATCCTCGCCGGCGAGAAGTGGTCGCCGTCGTAGGTGAGCTCGGCGTAGACCTCGTCGCTGATGAGGAGGAGGTCGTGGTCGACCAGGACGTCGGCGACCGCGCGCCAGTCCGCCTCCTGCATCACCCCGCCGGTGGGGTTGTTCGGGAAGTTCGCTATCAGGGCCTTCGTCCGGGGGGTGATAGACTCCATGAGCGCATCGGCAGTCAGCCGGAACTCGTCCTCCGCCCGGCAGGGCACGGTCACCGGGACCCCGCCGGTGAGGGAGACGCAGGGGGTATAGGAGACGTAGCTAGGCTCTGCCACCAGCACCTCGTCGCCCGGGTCGACGACGGCACGGATGGCGATGTCGGCCGCTTCCGAGACGCCGCAGGTCACGATGATCTCCCCGTCGGCGTCGTAGCGGGTGGAAAAGCGGGTATCGAGGTAGCGGCTGATGGCGCCGCGCAGCTGGGGCGTCCCCTTGTTCGAGGTGTAGGCGGTCGACCCCTGCTCGATGGAGTAGATGGACGCCTCGCAGACACACCAGGGGGTCACGAAGTCCGGTTCGCCGACGCCCAGGGATATGACGTCCTCCATCGTCTGGGCGATGTCAAAGAACCTCCGGATGCCCGAAGGCGGTATGGCGCGCGCCCGTGCCGAGACGAAGTCCCTCAACGATCCTCACCTCAGAACGAGTAGGGGAGACGCTCGACTTCTTCGCGCCCGGCGAAGGCGGTCCCGTTCTCCTTGTAGGTCTTCATGATGATATGCGTCGCCGTCTCCCGGATCCGGTCCATCGGGGCGATCTGCTCGGCGACGAACCGCGCGATCTCGTGCATGCTCGATCCGACCACCAGCAGCTGGAGGTCGTAGGCCCCGGTCATCAGCCGGAGCGACCGGACCTCCGGGAACCGGGCGATCCGCTCTGCTATCCGGTCGTAGCCGAAGTCCCGCTCGGGCGAGACTTTGAGCTCGATCACCGCGGCGACGTTGCCGTTCCCGGCCTGTTCCCAGTCGACGACCGCCCCGTAGCGGCGGATGGCGCCGGCCGCTTCCAGCCGGCCGATCCGGTCTCTTATGTCCTGCTCACTCACTTCGGCCAGCACCGCGAGTTCGCTCACCGGGGTACGGCAGTTCTCCTCCAGGAGATGGAGGAGGATACGATCCTTGTCATCCATGGTTTCACCTGAACATTGCTCTTAATCGGTTGATGTCGAGTTCCTTGAGCCTCTGGTCGACGAGCCTCGGGTCGCGCGTGACGACTTCTTCGATCTTACTCGTCGTCGCGTCGAACCACATCTCCTTCGTCCGGCCGTAGCGGCCCCGCGAGACGACCCGGGTGTTGATGACGCCGAGCATGTTGAGTTCGGAGATGAGATCCGTGATCCGGCGGTGCGTCAGGACGTCGAGGTCGATGAGCCGGGCGATCTCCCGGTAGACCACCGTGACCTCGCCGCTCGTGAAGATCCGTTTGCCCATCTGTTCGAGGATC
>JAGVUK010000283.1 GCA_019136335.1 Methanomicrobiales archaeon | reverse complement strand
TAAAACTCGCACGCCAGCACCTCGACGAACTCGGGCAGCTCCGGCCGGGGCTCCGGCGGCTGGTCAGGGGGGAACTCGAGCAGGACCCGTGGCTCGCCGAACCGTTCTGGGTGATGGTCTTCCTTGCGACTGAGTGGATGCCGGATAACCGCTGGTTCCTGGAGATCGGGCTCTCGCGGGCAAAACAGGACAACAACAACGTGGCGCTGGTGAAGATGCTCCAGATCGGCCTCGTCCGGTTCCCGGGCGACATACTCTTCTACCGGGAGGCCTACCACCTCAAGTTCGACCAGGGCGACCTCGCGGATGCCCTGGGCCTCATCCGCGACATGCTCCAGCGGTTCCCCGACGACGCCGAGCCCGTCTACTACGGTCTCCGGACCGCCCTCTACCTCCCCCGGGAAGGGGAGTTCAACGAGTTCCGGACGCTTGCGGAGGAGAGAAAACTGCCGGGCCACGTCCTCTGCCTTATCGACTACGCCTACGCCTTTCTCCGGGGAAGAAGGGGGCAGGCGGACCTCTGCCTCGACGAGTTCCGCAGGAGGTATCCTTCGCTGAACTACTACTCCGACCTGCTCCTGTTCGTCACCGCCGCCGATGCCCCTGCCCGCCCGGAAGGCGTCAACCAGGCGATCTTCACTTCGGTCGACCAGTTCTGTAAGAGGATGCTCAAGATCGGCGATACGTGAGAGCAGATCGCCCGCCGTTGCCCCGGGGTGAACGCTGATGAGCCCTCACTCCCAACCAGCCTGGTGATACCCTATGGCATACCGTTACCTCTTCGGCCCGGTCCCCTCCCGGCGCCTGGGCAGATCGCTCGGGATCGACCTGGTGCCGCCGAAGACCTGCCCCTTCGACTGCGTCTACTGCGAGTGCGGGCAAACAACCAACCTCACCTGCGAGCGGCGCGAGTACGTCCCGACGGACCGGGTCATCGTGGAGATCGATGACTGTCTCGCGAAGGCGCCGGACCTCGACTACGTCACGTTCGCCGGTTCACGTTCGCCGGTTCCGGGGAACCGACGCTTCACACCGGGATCGGTGACATCATATCGTTCATCAAAGACCGCTACCCCCGCTACCGCGTCGCGGTCCTGACCAACAGCGCGCTTCTTGCGGACCCGGAGGTCCGGGCCGCCCTGATGCGGGCGGATCTTGTCGTTCCGTCGCTCGATGCGGTCTCCGAAGACGTCTTCCGCGAACTCAACCGCCCCTCCCCCGGCATCACCGCCGGGCAGGTCATCGCGGGGCTCACCGCCTTCACCCGGGAGTTTTCCGGGGCGATCTGGCTTGAGGTCTTCATCGTCCCGGGCCAGAACGACACGGAAGAGGAACTCCTCCGCCTGAGAGACGCCATCGCCGCCATCGGGCCCGACCGCGTCCAGGTGAACACCCTCGACCGGCCCGGTACCGATATCCGGGTAAGGCCGGCATCCCCCCGGACCCTTGCGCGGGTCGCAGCGGTCATCGGCGGCAACGCGGAGGTGATCGGGGCGGCGCCGGATGAACCGGCGATGGTGCCGGAGACTGGAGAGGTCGCCGATATCCTGCTTGCCACGCTCCGGCGCCGTCCCTGCACCGTCACCGACCTCTCCCGGCTCTCCGGCCTCCGGCCGGCCGAGGTGACGAAGTGCCTCCGCATCCTGGTGGAGAAGGGGGCGGTCAAGTCCGTACGGGAGCAGAGGGGCGTATTCTACCGGGCGGCCTGAACCCGGCCCGTTTCCGCTACCGGCACGAATATGCCGTACCGGCGAAAGATATGTATGAAGATCCATGGCGGTTGGTAAGGATATACTCACGACGCTCTCCACTCTCGTCGACCGGGACATAACGCTCATGCACATCTGCGGCACCCACGAGGCGGCGATCGCCCGCGCCGGGCTCCGGAGCGTCCTTCCGGAAGGCCTCAGGATCGTGATGGGGCCGGGCTGCCCGGTCTGCATTACGCCGCAGGGCGAGATCGACGCCGCGCTCGACCTTGTGGAGCGGGGTTGCACCGTCGCCACCTACGGCGACCTGCTGCGCGTCCCGGGGTCGAAGGGATCGCTCGAATCGAGCGGCGGGGACGTCAGGGTGGTGCAGGGCGTCCACAAGGCGGTGGAGATCGCGAAGCGGGAGCCCGACCGGGAGGTCGTCTTCATATCGGTCGGGTTTGAGACCACCGCGCCGACGGTCGCCGCCACGATCCTCTCCCGTCCGCCGGAGAACTTCTCGATCCTCTCCTGCCACCGGCTCGTCCCGCCGGCGATGGCGTGGCTCCTCGCCCGGGGAGAGGCGGCGCTTGAGGGGTTCATCCTCCCGGGGCACGTCTGCGCCGTGATGGGCTACGAGGAGTACGAGCGGTTCGGAGTTCCGCAGGTCGTCGCGGGGTTCGAGCCGGAGGATATCCTCCTCGGCCTCCTCATGGCGGTGCGGCAGGTCCGCGAGGGGGTTTGCCGGGTGGAGAACGCCTACCCGCGCGCGGTCTCCCGGGAGGGGAACGTCAAGGCAAAACGCCTCATGTATGAGGTCTTCGAGCCGTTCGACGTCGAGTGGCGCGGCTTTCCCGTGATCCCGGCATCGGGCCTCCGCCTGAAACCGGAGTTCGAGGGCTACGATGCGCAGAAGAAATACGACGTCGCTATCCGGCACGTGGACAAGCACTCGGCCTGCATCTGCGACAAAGTGCTGCGCGGCGTCGCCCGACCGTCCGACTGCCGACTCTTCGGGAAGGCCTGCACCCCGCGCACCCCTGTCGGCCCCTGCATGGTCAGCCACGAGGGGGCGTGCAAGATATGGCATCTCTACGAGTCGCGGAGAGCGTCCAACCCTCCCCTCCGCTGACCTTTTATACCATACAGGACAACATCATATGGCAGTCTCGGTAGGGTAGTGGATATCCTGAAAGCCTCCGGAGCTTTCGACCCGGGTTCGAATCCCGGCCGGGGCGC
>JAGVUK010000196.1 GCA_019136335.1 Methanomicrobiales archaeon | reverse complement strand
CATATCAGCCTTGACGCGGCGCTGGTGCAGGTCCCGGCGGTTGCAAAGGCGCGCGGCCTCCCCGAAGAGGAGGTCGGGGCGCTTGTCATGGCTGAGGCCGTCGATTCGCCGTTTGCGGGGACCTACGTCAACGTCCTCTCGCTCAACCGGGCGCTGGACCGTAAAGGAGGAGAGCATGGCGGCCGTTGAGGAGGAGGTGCGGCCTCTTCCCGAGGACCTGCTCGCCATCGCCCGCCGCTCGGAGGAGGGGAGAGGGCGGCTGACGGTCTACCTCGGCTACGCCGCCGGCGTGGGGAAGACCTATACGATGCTTGAGGACGCCCTCCAGCGGCGGGGGGAGGGGGTCGATATCGTCATCGGCTACGTGGAGACCCACGGCCGGCCCGAGACCGGGGCCCTCGCCGCGCGGCTTGAGGCCGTGCCTCCCGCAACCATCGACTACCAGGGCCTCACCCTGCGGGAGATGAACCTTGACGCGGTTCTTGAGCGGCGCCCCGAGGTCGCCCTCGTCGACGAACTTGCCCACACCAACGCGCCGGGGAGCCGCCACGTCAAGCGCTACGAGGACGTCGAGGAACTCCTCCATGCCGGCATATCAGTCTACACGACCGTCAACATCCAGCACGTCGAGAGCCAGAGCGACGCTGTCGCCCAGATCACCGGCGTCCGGGTTCTGGAGACCGTGCCCGATACGTTCCTCTCCGGGGCCGACGAGATCCGGCTCGTCGACGTCACCCCCGAGGAGCTGCGGCTCCGTCTCAGGGCGGGGAAGGTCTACGTCAGGGATATGGCCGAAGCGGCGATAGGCCGGTTCTTCAGCACCGGAAACCTCCTCGCTCTCCGGCAGCTTGCCCTGCGCTATGTGGCGACCGCCACCGACCGGCAGATGGTCGGCCATATGCGGGCCCGCGCCATCCCGGGCCCGTGGCCGGCAGCCGAGCGGCTCCTGGTCGGGATCCGGCCGGGCCCGACGGCCGGGCAGCTGGTGCGGGCGGGATACCGGCTTGCCGTCCGGCTCGACGCCGACTGGGTGGTGCTCACGGTGGACCTGGAGAGCGAGCGGGCGCTCACGCTCAGGGAGCGCGCCTGGCTCACGGCGGCGCTGGAGACCGGGAGGAGGCTCGGGGGCCGGATCGTCCGCCTTCGCGGCGAGGATGTCGCCGACGAGATCCTCCGCTACGCCCGGCGGAACAACGTCACCATGATCATGCTCGGTAAGCCCCGTGGGGTCGATAGCCTCTTCTCCCCCGTCTACAGGGTCCTGCGCCGGTCGCGGGGTATCGATATCGTCCTCTATGAGCCCAAAGAGGACGTCGTGCGTATCCCCATCCTCCGGCAGGTCCCGCACCTCCTCTCCTGGGACTACGCCGCAAGCCTCGTCCTGATAGCCGCCGCCTGGGGGGCGAGCATCCTCCTCCAGGGGATCGCCCAGCCCGAACTCCTCCTGGTCCTCCAGCTCCTGCCCGTCGTCGTGACCGCGCTCTTCTTCCGGCGGGGAGCCGCGCTGCTTGCAGCGGTTGTGAGTATCCTTGCATTCGACCTCATCTTCGTCAAGCCCTACTACTCCCTGACGGTAGATGACTGGGGCTACTTTGCCGCGTTTGCCGGCTACGTCGTCATCGCTCTCGTGGTCAGCCGGCTTGCCTCCCGGCTGCGCCGTCTGCTCCCCCAGATGAGGGAGAGCGAGGCCGAGGTAGAGGCGGTCGCCGGACTCTCCCGTGACCTTGCCCGGGCCGCAACAAGGGAGGAGGCCTTCGATACCCTTGCCCGCCACATGCAGGGGTTTGGACCCGGGTCGTCTGCGGTGCTCGCCCCGGGCCCTGCCGGGCTGCACGTCCTGGCAGGCGACCCCGGTTACCCGCTCGACGCGAAGGAGCGGTCGATCGCGCGGTGGTCTTACGAGAATGGCGAGGCCGCAGGCCGGGGAACCGATAACCTCCCCTCCGGGACGGGGCACTACATCCCGGTCAGGGTGCACCGGCTCACCTTTGGTGTCATGGCGTTCGTCTTCGCCGACCCGGAGGAGGTGCTCACCCCGGAGAACAAGGAGATCTTCCAGACGATGGCGCTCCTTGCGGCGCTGACCCTGGAGCGGATGAATTGACCGGGTGCGGCGAAAAAAAGGGTTAATCGATGGCTATGAAGGCCTGTTTCCCAACTTTGGCGTAGACGCCGCAGACGGGACATATATAACTCTCGGGCAGGTCCCGGAAGGCCGTCCCCGCGGCTATGCCCCGTTTGGGCTCTCCCCGTTCAGGGTCGTAGATGTACCCGCAGGCCACGCAGAGGTATCTGCCTGTTCGTACGGCCAGGAGCAGGAACGACCGCGGCCCCGCTCCGCAGACCGGGCACGTGTAGTCTGCCGGCAGTTCTTCAAAAGCAGTCCCGGGCGGAATCTTCTGCCCTGGCTCTCCCCGCCCGGGCTCGTAGATGTAGCCACACACTCCACAACGATAAGGTTGCATGCTCTTTGCCATTGGTTATCTCCTCGAGGAAACCAGATACCGGGTCGCGCCGGTACCCTGCGCGGTAATGATGAGCCCCTCAATATAATCCTTTCCTCCGGGGCATTCACCAGGGAGATGCACCGGCGATCCCCGGCACCCGGGAACCGTGCCACGCTCACGAACTCCCGGCTCCCTTCTTCCCGGGTTCGTGGAGGAGCCGGGGAGAGCTCGCCTTCCGGAGCCGGTGCTGCCCCGCACAAAGGTATTTCATGTATGACAACAGACTAAGTAGGGTAAGCGGGGCGCGAAAGCGTAATCAGTGCATCCTCCATCCCGCGTTTATCATGTTCTTCCCCCCGGGCGAGGGTTGCCAAGCCAGGTCAAAGGCGCTAGGTTGAGGGCCTAGTCTCGTAGGAGTTCGAGCGTTCGAATCGCTCCCCTCGCACTTGTTTTGTATGTGTCTGTGGACTAAGGGTAACTGTCACCAGGCATGACTCCCTGATATACCCCGGCCGCCGTATTCCGGGAGGTTTCATGGCGAATCCCCGCTCAGATCGCCAGCGTCACCGCGCCTATCCCGAGGAGGAACACCCCGATCGAGAACCTGAGTGCCCTCCGGTGCTTGAGTCGCCACGTATCGATCCGCTCCGGCGGGATGCCGAGACCGATGCCTGCGGTGATGGCAAGGAGCGGCAGGACGAACATCACGTTGTAGGCAAGAAGGTACGGGATCCCCTCCACAACGGTCGCGTGCTCCGAGAGGAGGGCAAGGACCGCAAGGTACACCCCGCCGGTGCAGGGGAGCTCGAAGACCCCGGCAAGCACACCGAGGAGGCACGCGGCGGGTATGGTTGCTTCCCGGAGCAGGGGGGCGAGGCGCTCCCTCCTCCTCACCGGGATCGCGAGCGTAACCGGCAGGTCGCGCGTAAAGGCGGAAGCGATCTGCAGGACTCCTGCAACGATGGCGATGCACCCCGCGAAGGTCGAGAAGAGGCCCATGACCTCGAACGACCGGACCGCAGCAAACAGGCCGAACCCCGAGAGGAAGTAGACTGCAAAGACCGCCAGCGAATAGGCGGCCCCGGCGGCGAAGACCCGGCCCCGCGTGCCGGCACCGAGGACGCCGACCAGCAGAAAGACCAACACCGCGAAGGCGCAGGGGTTGATGCCGTCAAGGAGGCCGGCAGAGAGCACCAGGGGGAGGGTGAGCGCCACGGGTTCGTCCCGGCCCGGCTCTCTCCACCGCTCCTCGTAGTCGGCGGACGGGATGAGACCGTACTCGAGGGCGACGACCACCTCCCCGAGGTTATCCCGGACCTCCTCCTCCCCGGTGAGTACAACGGTATCGCCGGCAAAGACCACCGGGAGCGCGGGGGTTAAGGAGCCGTATGCCGCATCGAAGGCCGAGTACATCCGGTATGCGTCGCCGCCGGAAGCAGTGTCGTAGAAGACGAACCGGATGTCCGGGTGGGCGGCGGCGATATCCCGGACGGCGGGCATGACCTGGGTACATGCCGAGCAGTGGGAACTGTAGAAGACGGTCACCTGGTGACGTGCGTCGGGAGGGATGGATACCACAGGATCGGCGGATGGACCTGCGGTATCCATTCTCTGACCGGCTGCAACCCCTGCAGCAACACAGAGCAGGGCCAGGGCAACACCGATGATTGCCCGGAGGCGGCGGCTTTGCATGGTCTTCATCCGCCCGGGGAGAATGCGAGCGGTATCGGTCCCCCCTGGGCCTCGCTCTCCAGGAGAGCTCAGGAATACTTAACCCTATGCTGACTGGTTGCGGGGGCGTGTCTACCTCTCATACGCCCGCGGAAAGAGGGTGGAAGTCGTGCGTCACGTGAAAGGATGCCGGCCGGTTCTTCGACTCCGGGCCGAAAGAAGAGATGTCAGACCGGAATGGCTTAAACCAGCACTTCGTGACGCTGCCGGCACCGTGCCTGCAGCTCGTCCCACTCGTCGGGGTGTTCTTCGGCCCACGCAAGGACCGCCTGTGCAATCCGGCCTCGCGACTCCGGGTCGCCCCGGTAGTCGACCAGGATGCAATCAACCACCACTCCTATCCGTTCTTCCGGATCTTCGTCGTTTCCTGTCATACTCCATACCCTCTGATACGCGCCCGGGGCGCTCACATGACTGAGAGATCCAACACCTTATAATCCTGATCATCCCCGGCCGACAGCACCCGGCAGGCCCGGATCAGCCCGGAAAGCGATGCCGGCGGTCAGCAGGCGCCTTCGCAGCCATACCGGCCGGGTTTCGGGCGACCTCGTATCCGGCAGGAGGTGTCAGGCTGCTGCCGGGGGGCACCCCGGGTCCGCGAACCGCCTGCCGGATGCCGCCGCAGGGGTTATCATGCCCAAAAGAGAACGGGTACGCGAACGACCATGAGACTCGGCGTGCTCTTCTCGGGCGGGAAAGACTCTCTCTTCGCCTGCTGGAAGGCGATGCAGCAGGAGGAGGTGACCTGCCTGATCACGGTCGTCTCCCAGAACCCCGAGAGTTACATGTTCCACACCCCGAACATCCACCTTGCCGGGCTGCAGGCCGTGGCGGCGGGGCTCCCCCTCGTGGAGGTGGAGACGGCGGGCGAGCAGGAGGCGGAACTCCTGGATCTCGCGCGGGCTCTCCTCCTGGCCCGGGAACGGTTCGGGATCGAGGGGGTCGTCACCGGGGCGATCCTCTCGATCTACCAGGCCGCACGGATCCAGCGGATCTGCCGCGAACTGGACCTCTGGTGCTTCAACCCGCTCTGGCACACGGACCAGGAGGCCTACATGGAGGAACTCATCGGCGCCGGGTTCCGGGTGATCATCGCGGGCATCTTCTCCTGCCCTTTCGACGCATCCTGGCTCGGGAGGGAGATCGACCGCCGCACCCTCGACGACCTCCGAAAGGCCGCCCGGAAGTACCGGATCACCCTCACCGGCGAAGGCGGGGAGTTTGAGACGTTCGTCATCGATGCCCCCTTCTTCTCCCGGCGGATAGCGATCGAGGAGGCATCGGCGGTCTGCCGGAACTACAACGGCGTCCTCCGGATCGAGCGGGCGGGGCTGGTGGAGAAGTGATCCTGGTCGTCGACCTCTGCTACCGTGACGGCTCGCTCTCCCGCGCCGAGTTCGTCGGGCCGGTCGAACGGTTTCTCCGGGGGGCCGGAGCAGAGCCCGTCGTCCGTCACTACACCGCCGTCAGCGCACCGGATATCGAGGGTGCGGATGGGGCGGTCCTCTGCGGGACGGCGTTGAAGGACACGGGTTTTGCGGAGCACCCCGGGCGGTTCCGGTGGCTGCCTGCGTTCGAACGCCCGGTGCTCGGCATCTCCTCGGGCATGCTGGCCCTCGCGGCGGCATTCGGCGGCGGCACCGTGCCGTGCTGCGAGATCGGTATGACGGATGTCCGGGTGACCGCGCCGGATCCCCTCTTTGCCGGGATGACGGGCTTTCCCGCATATGAACTGCATGAACGCGCCGTGGAAACCCCTCGCGGGTTCATACCCCTCGCCGTCTCGGACCGGTGTGTCCAGGCGATCCGGCACCGCTCGCTCCCGCTCTACGGTCTCCTCTTCCACCCGGAGGTCAGGAACGAGTGGGTCATCGAGCGGTTCCTCCAGCAGGTGGAGAACACTCAGTAACACTTATCCCCACGGGCCCCGGTAGATGAGGTAGAGGTGCCCCCGGGCACCCGGGACAGGGATGAAATCGAGGTTACGCCATACCCGGCCCATGCCGGCGGGGGGATGAGAGGGTGCCGGACCCGCTCAGGCTGCTTATCGTCACCGGGAGCCCGGACGACGCTTCCCTGGTCCTGGAGGCGCTCCGGAAGACCGGACTCCCGTTCGAGGCAGCCTCATGCCGGCGGTTTGACGAAGGTCTCGATGCGCTCCGGCAAGAATCGTTTGATGTCGTCCTGCTCGACCCCGGCCGGGATCCCGGGGCGGCGGCGCGGGTGAGCGGCCAGACCCCCGGGATCCCGGTCATCCTCCTCGTCTCGCGCGATGACCTCGACCTGGCGGTCAGGGCGCTCTGGCGCGGTGCGGACGATTATCTGGTCCGGGAGGAGATCACGCCCGAACTCCTTGCCTGCACCCTCCGCCACGCCCTCGCGCTGAAGCGTGCGGAGGCAGCGCTCGGGAGGGTGGAGGGCATGTGGCGCGAGATCGGCGGGAGCCTGCACGAAGGGGTGCTGGTGGTCGACCGGGGAGGCGTCATCATGTTCGCCAGCGCCCGGATGGCGGAGATCCTCGGCTATCCCGCGGGCGAGTTGCCGGGGACTTCCTTCCTCTCCTTCGTCGACCAGGACGACGCGCCGCGGGCGGCGGCCCTGATCGGGCGGTGGAGCGAGGACGGGCGGAAGGAGGCTGAACTCCGGCTCCGGCGCTCTGATGGCGAGGCGGTTGCCGCGAGGGTTGCTGCCTCCCCGGTCACCGCCGGGGGCGAGGAACACCCGGGTATGGCCATCGGTGTTGCGGACATCACCGGGCAAAAGACCGCCGAGGAGAAGGTCAGGCGCAGGAACGCCCAGCTCGACGCCATCAACCAGGTGGTGAGGACCGCCGCGGCGTCGGCGGACATGGACGAACTGTTGGCAGGCGTGCTCGAAAAGACCCTGGAACTCCTCGGTTTTGAAGGAGGCGGCGTGTACCTGATCGACCCCGGCCGGTCGAGGGCCGAACTGGTCGCCGAGACCGGGCTCCCGGAGGGGGACTCGCTCCGGCAGCGGATCGTCGACCTGGACATCCCGCCATACGACGCGGTCATCGGGCAGGGCATCCCGCATTTCGTGGAGGACTACCCGGAGGGCGCCGGTGACGGAATCCGGGCGTTTGCGAGCATCCCCATCACCGCCGAAGGGAAGGTCATCGGCGCCGTCAACCTGGCCAGCCGGAGTCCACATATCTTCTCCCCCGCCGAGCGGGAACTGCTCACCTCCATCAGCCAGGAGATCGGGAGCGCCGTCGAGCGGATGCGGCTCCGCGAAGGGCTGGAGAAAGCGCACGAACAGGCGAACTTCTACCTGGATCTCCTGACGCACGACATCAACAACGCGAACACCGCCGCCATCGGCTACGCGATGCTCCTCCGCGAGATGCTCTCCGGGCCGGAGAAGAACCTTGCCGGGAAGCTCACGGCCGCTGTCAGGCAGAGCGCAGAGATCATCAGGAACGTCTCGGCGATCCGGCGGATCGCGCAGGAGAGCCTCGTGCCCCGGCCGGTGGACCTCGATGCCGTGATCCAGAACGTCATCTGCCTCTTTCCGGACGCCGACATCGTCTACGAGCCGCAGGGCCGGTGGGTCGCTGCCGACGACCTCCTGTCGGAGGTCTTCATAAACCTCGTCGGCAACGCCGCCAAGTTCGGCGGCCCCGGCGTCTCGATCCGGATCAGTACCCGGGAGGAGGACGGGACCGTTGCAGTCTCGGTCGAAGATACCGGCCCGGGGATACCGGACGCCGAGAAACCCCGGGTCTTTGAGAAGTTCAGAAAAGGCGGGGCAAAGAGCGGCAAAGGAATCGGGCTCTACATCGTCCGCGTCCTGATCGAACGCTACGGGGGCCGGATACGGGTCGAGGACCGGGTGCCGGGCCACCCGGAGTCCGGCGCCGCCTTCCGGTTCACGCTCCCGGCCTGCCTGCCCATCACCGGCCGTACTGGTTGATCGTGTTGATCAGGGCCGAGAACCCTTCCATCTCTTTCTCGAGCACTTCGGTCCGGGTCATGCCCATGCTCGTCTCTGCATCGGCCGTCAGCATCTCGGGGCCGCGCACCACCTCACGGTCGACGCCGTCGGCGGAGAGGATTGTCCGGGCCTCGGCGTCGTGGACGAACGCCCGGCCGGGGATGATCACGACGTCCTCAAGCCTCGTCAGGTTTACCCCGGCGAGGTCTTCGGCGGTGATGAGGCAGGCAATCTCCTTTCTGACCCTGACGACCCGTGAGCGGTAGCCGCGGATCGAGAGGACCCGCTGGATGAAGGGGGCGGCGATGCTCCCGGTGATCACCGTCGCACGTCTCTGGACCCGGGGGAGCTTCTTCAAGAGGTCGGGTTCATGGAGGATCGCGAACGGGGACCCGATCGAGGGGTCCCCGAGGGGTGTCCCGCTGATCTTCATCGAGAACCGCTCGTTGAGGTCGGTGACGAGCTCGTGGAACTCGTCGACGGTATGGACCTGCTGCCCCTCGATGAGCGGCGTGTTGCCGAGGATGAGCCCCTGGTCGGTCCGGTTGGCAAACCGCATCAGGATCAGCCCTTTTGCGCCCCGCTCCTCGAGCCACGTACAGGTCTTCTCAAGGGTTTCGCCGTCGTTCACGCCCGGTATGACGACTGCGGCGGCGTAGACGTCAATCGCGCCGCAGAGCCGGTCGAGGACCGCGAGCGAGGCTTCCGGGGTCGGGTCGTGCATCCAGCGCCGCCGGAGGCCGGGGTCGGCGGCAAAGACGGTGTACGAGACCTCGGAGAGGCCGTTCTCGATGAGGAAGTCGGCTATGCCCGGGTCGTCGAATCCTTTCCCGCTGGTGTAGCCGATGTGGAGCGGCGCCTCCATGCTCGCGAGCAGTTCGACGAGGTCGCAGA
Organism: Methanomicrobiales archaeon; assembly: GCA_019136335.1. Lineage (GTDB taxonomy): Archaea > Halobacteriota > Methanomicrobia > Methanomicrobiales > Methanoculleaceae > Methanoculleus. The sequence goes on along the minus strand of JAGVUK010000196.1, from coordinate 4,159 downwards.
AGTCGGGGTAGCAGCTAGGGTCCCCGCCGCCGCTGATGGTGATCCGGTCGACGTCGTCGCCCATCACCTGGAGGTTGCCCAGTACTTCGTCGGCGACGGTCCGGAGGTCTTTGAACCCCGCGTACCCCTCACGCACGCCCCGGGTGCAGTAGTCGCAGCCTTTCTGGAAGGGGAGGCAGTATTTGCAGCCAAACGACGTCGTCCCCTGGACGTGTTTGAAGTAGCAGTACGAACAGAATCCCCGGCAGTCGAGGCCGGGCCGGCCCCCGAGATCGACGGTGAGATGCGACATTCTGTTGGTACTTCTGCGCTCTTCTGTTATGAACCTTGTAGACCCGCCTTCCGGCGGCATCCTGCACCGTTATGGTCAGGCGTTTGCCTTGCGGTTACATCCCACCGGTTCGAAGGGGCTCCTGCGCGTTATACGTGACCTCTTCGGTTGTGAGCACCGCCCAGGGGGAGGCCTCGTCCTCCCGGATCTTCTTCTCGGTCTCCTCGCCCTTGTAGCGCATCGACCGCATCTCCTGCAGCAGGGCGGTCTTCGGGTCGAAGCGCAGGATGATCCGCTCCTCTGCATTGCCGAACGGGACCACCAGCTCTGCCGTATGCTCGTTCACGGGCTCAAAGTGCGCTCGCGGATCGGTGACCCACACGGCCGGCATCCAGACGGCCTCGGCCCATAGGGCAAGATTGGCGCCCTGGTCGATCTTCGGACCCGCGACGACGCCGAACGGCAGTTCCAGGCGGGCGGTGCCGTTGGTGTAGTACTCGTTGACCTTCATCACCGGCAGCCCGAAGAACGTGTTCTCGATGTAGTGGTGGTAGTTCCGCCCGGTCTTGTGGGTAAACCGGAACCGCGCCGGGAATGTGATCCCGCCGATGCGCATGGTGCCGCGCCCGCCGATCCCTGCCGACTCGATCAGCGGTAGATCGCTGCCGTAGAGGGTGCGGTAGAAACGCTCCACGGGTTGAGGCAGCCCCTCCGGCAACGGGACCGTCTCTGGTGCGGCCGCTGACCCCACCGGCGGTGGAAAGGGAGCGGGTTCTACCTGCAATCCCACCCAGCCCACGAGGAGGAGGGCGAGAAGAACGGCCACGATGATGATTATCGTAGTTACGAGATTCATCTCCTCACACCTGCAATGCTCATCCTGTCCTGTCGGCCCCTGTTTGGATCGGCGCATCGTGCTCCCCTACGGTCGAGGAGTACCTGCAGAACTGCCGTTTGTCTGCGGAGGGTTTTATACTATGTGAACTCCCTCTAACCAGAGATGAGAACGAGCCACCGGCTGCTGCTCCGGCTCTACCATGACCCCGGCTATGACTTCTCCCGGGTCGAGATCGAATACGTCGACAGAGGGGCGCCCGGCGACCGCTCGACGGTGCAGGGCGACCGGGTCCTCGCGCTCGATGCGCAGTACCTGGAGGTGGACGCCGGGACCCATGTCGCCTCTATTCCCTACCACCGGGTCCGGCGCATCCTCTACGACGGCGGGACCGTGTGGGAACGCGGCGCTCCGCCAGCGGCGGGGCGTGGGAAACCCGAAGGGCCCTGAGTGCGCCCGGGAGCCGCGAGAGGATTTCGACGCCACCTTTTTTACCGCAGACGACCAATAATATAGAGTATGCCCCAGTGGCTTAGCTGGCAGAGCGGCTGACTTGTAATCAGCAGGTCCCGTGTTCAAATCACGGCTGGGGCTCTTTACCCTTTTGTGTAAAGCCCGTTTCCAGAACGGGTTGTTCCCCAGGCATTATTTGTCTCCAGCCCATGAAAATACATACCGTCTGGTCGTGCTCAACCCCATCGGCGTCCCAACGCGCGGTGTGGCGTTACGATGAAACGGGCGTGCATCCGGCCGGCCCGCCATCCCTGCCGTCGTAACTATATTATCTCCCGGAGAGAATAGTTCAACCGGAACCGGAGGAGGAGCAGCCACGAAGATCAGGGTCACCCGCTGTTTTGAAGAAGAGGACGCCGACACGCCCGCGGTTTCGCCGGCGGTCCTCGAGATCGAGGTGGACCAGGGAGACGTCCCTTCCGCAGACGAGATCCTCTCGTTCGCGTCCGTCCACGGGGACTTTGTCTGTGTCCCGGACCGCATCTTCCGCCGGTTCGAGATCATCCTCCCGCTGGAGAGTCGTCTTGAGATCCTCAAGGACGCGCTCCTCCAGGTCATACGCCTCGAACCTGAAGGATCCGGGGGGCTCAACCCCTATGAGGTCGAAGACTTCGTCGATACGCTCGAGAAGACACGGCAGAGGGCGCTTGAGGGCGGCAACACCCCCTGACGCCCTCTCCGGCAGGCGCGGTCCGGCCGTGTGGCACCGGCAACCGGCCCCCGATTCGTTCACCTTTTTGCGGAGGACCGCGAACCTGTAGGTGATCGGAGTGGCAGAAGAGGAGAGAGGGGTGTGCGGGTCCGGCGGGCTTGCCCGAAACGCTATCCATACCATGGACTGCATAGAGGGCATGCAGCGCCTCCCGGCAGGCTCGGTTGATATCATCGTCACGTCGCCGCCCTACAACATCGGGAAGGCATACAATTCTTACGACGACCAGAAACCCCGGGATGACTACCTCGACTGGATGGAGCGGGTCGCCAGCGGGGCGGCGCGGGTTCTCGCCGACGACGGCTCGTTCTTCCTCAACATCGGCGGCAAACCCCGGGACCCCTGGATACCCTTTGATGTGGTCCAGCGGTTCCGCCCCCACTTTGCGCTGCAGAACGTCATCCACTGGGTCAAGTCGATCGCCATCGCGAAGGAGGACGCGGGCAATTACGAGAATATCGCCGGTGATGTCGCCGTCGGCCATTACCAGCCGGTGAACAGCTCCCGGTACCTGAGCCAGTGCCATGAGCACATCTTCCACTTCACGAAGGAGGGAGACGTCGCCCTCGAAAAACTGGGCATCGGCGTGCCCTACCAGGATAAGAGCAACATCGGGCGGTGGAAAGCGGCGGAGCGCGACCTCCGGGACCGGGGGAATACCTGGTTCATCCCCTACCGGACCGTCCGCTCCTCCCGGCCCCACCCAACCAGTTTCCCGGAGAAACTCCCCGAGATGTGCATCCGGCTCCACGGCTGCCGGCCCGGGATACTGGTCCTTGACCCCTTCATGGGCATCGGGAGCACGGCGCTTGCGGCAATCGCCCTCGGCGCCGACTATATCGGGTTTGAGATCGACCCGGCCTACCGGGATATTGCGGAAGCCCGGATCGCCGAAGCGCGCCGGACGGCAGGGCAGGGCTGAGGACCGGCGGCGACTTTCCCGGGGTTGTGGGGAACTACTACACCGATTCCAAATGAACAGACCATGTCTGACCTTTGTCCCTTCCCCCCCACGGAGCGCTCCCCTTCGCCCCCCCACCCCGCCCGCGCTTCACCCAGGTGGAATACCCGTACGCTTCTCTGGCAACCCCCGCCCGGCCCGCGCTTCGCGCTCCTCCCCCGCCCCCGGGGATGGTGCTGGCAGCGGTTTCCCGGGGGAGGAGAGAGCTAGAACCCGATTTTCCAGGCTTGTCCCGGTACACTGGACCGTGGTGGCTATCGCCACGGGGGGAGGGGACCGGGGAGGGGGCTCGGCCCCTCCCCGGGCAAAATGGTACCCGTACGTCCCTCTCCAGCACCCCCACCCCGCCCGGCCCCCTCCCGGGGGCGAGGCCAGTCATGGCGATAGCCGGTGGGAAGCCGTGCCAGGGGGCGGTGCTGATGTCGGTTTCCTGAAAGACCGGGAAAATCCGTGCCCGGGGATGCAAACTCCCGGGCGGTGCGAAACACGATCGATGGTCTCCTCCGGCGAGAGTGCCGGTAATTGAGAATCGATGCACTACATCCTGCCGCTCGCGGCGGCGCCGGCGGTCCGGGCCGGCCCGTGAAGCGGGTCTCCGGTGCAGGTCACCGATATTCATCGAGAGGCCCGTCCGGACCAAGTCTATTATATAATTCGGGCGTTATGTAGCCCCTGCCAGAGAGGGACAACAATGGATATAAAGTACGTATCAACGACATGCCCGTACTGCGGCACCGGGTGCGGGTTCAACCTTGTCGTTCGCAACGGCAAGGTCTTTGACGTGGCGCACTGGCAGCGCGCACCCGTCAACGGGGGCAAGCTCTGCCCCAAAGGACGTTATGCCCATGAATTCATCAACAGCCCGGA
>JAGVUK010000145.1 GCA_019136335.1 Methanomicrobiales archaeon | reverse complement strand
GTCCCCCGCGTTGACAAAGACCACGTCGGCACGCCGGACGGCGGGCTCGCGCACCTGCCTGATGACCTCCTTATGGGACGCGGCACCGATCACGGCACCGCGGAGAACCGCCGGCCCCCGGCCCGGGAGAGCGCCCTCGCCGATGGCGACGATGCTGTCGAACCCGAGTTCTGCCGCCTCGGCCGCCATCCGCGCAAGCGACGAGTCGCCGGCGGGATAGGGACGTACGCTCGCATCTGTGATCTTCATTGTAGAGAGGCCGTATGTAAAAAAAGGGTTATTTATTTGCCGCGGTTCGCGTGAGAGCGGACGGGCGGGTCTTCTCGGTCCCGCGCCCGCGCGTCCGCATGCCGCGGCCCTTCATGCCGGCAGAGGTCTTGCCGCGCTCCGCCCGGCCCCGGTGAGTCGGGTCGGCCAGCCACGCGAGGTTGCGGTCGCTCCGGATCGACGGGTGGTGGCCGTCGACAAGGATCACCTCAAACCATTTGGACCGTCCGTCTTCCCCGACCCAGTAGGAGTTCAAGGCCTCCATGTTCGGGAACTTGCGGGACGCACGTTCCTCGGCCATACGCTGCAGGCTCTTTGCCGGGGTCATCCGGCGCATGCCCATGCGTGCGGTCCTGCGCCCGCGGACGTACCGGGGTTTTCTCCGGCCGCCCCGGCGGACCTTGACCCGCACGACGACGATACCCTGTTTGGCCTTGTATCCAAGCGAGCGGGCCCGGTCGATCCGGGTCGGGCGCTCCACGCGCACGACGCTCCCCTCGCGGCGCCACTGCTGAAGGCGCTCCCAGAGGAGGCTTTTCACTTCCGACCTGTCTGGCCGCTTCCATGCCTCGCGAACGTAGGCATACATCGATTTTGCCATTCTCAAATCACCTCAGGTTCAGCGTTTCCGCCACATTCCTTTCCGGGACGCATCCCGTGGTTCCTAACAGGTTGACGAGAGCGCTAATAAAGAATTCCTTTTTGCCGGGTCCCGCGCCCGCGGGTGGACCTACATCCCCTTGCGCTTCTCCACGACGCGGACGGCATCGATCCGGGTGACCGGGTACTGCCCGTCCTCGTCCTTCTCCGCCGACTTGACCATATCCCAGACGGTGAGGAGGGCGACCGAGACGCCGGTGAGGGCCTCCATCTCGACGCCCGTCTTCCCGTAGGACTTCACGCGGGCGGTCGCCTCGATGTAGCCGTCGCCCTCCGCAAAGTCGATGGTGATGCCCCCGAGCGGTATGGGGTGGCACATGGGGATGATGCGCGGGGTATCCTTCACCGCGAGGGTGGCCGCCACCCGTGCGGTCGCGAGCACGTTGCCTTTGACCGTGGTTCCTTCCCGGATGGCCCGGAGCGTCTCGCCCCGGAGGTAGATCCTGCCGCTTGCAACCGCTTCCCGGGGGACCTCGGCCTTCGCCGTGATATCCACCATCTGCGCGCGGTCGTTCTCGATGTGCGTGAAGACAGGGATCTTGCCGTGTTTGCCGGACTCGTTCATGTGTATCGCAAGAGATCTTCTGTCTCCGGGGGGATAAAAGAAGGCGTCTTCGGGCAGGGTGCTGTACCGGGTCGCCGCGCCCCGGAGGTTCCGGCGCCCGCCCCGCCGGGGGGCACCGGTATAGAGGACTACTCCGGTGCCCCCCGGGGGAAGAGTTCCTCCGGGATGTAGTCGAGCATATCGGTTGCGAGCATCCCGCACCAGCGCTCTCCGGCCGCCCGCATGCCGGCTTTCCCGCTCGCGTATGCGGCGATAGAGGCCGCCTCGAAGGCCGGGAGGTGGCAGAAGAGCGCTCCCACGACACCGGCAAGCAGGTCGCCCGTCCCCCCGACGGTCATGGCGGGGGTCCCGGTCCGGTTGAACCTGACCCGCGCCCCGTCGGAGACGATGTCGACCGGGCCTTTGAGGAGGATGGTCCCCGCCGTTGCGGCGGCCTTCACGCACCGGGCGCGCGCGACGAGGTCCGCCGGGGGTTCCCTCCCGGTCATCCGGGCGAACTCGCCCGCGTGCGGGGTGTAGATCGTCTCCTTTGCGGCAGGCAGGGGGCGGGCGAGCGCATCGGCATCAAAGACCGCCCGCTCTGCCGCCTCCCCGATGGCGAGCACGACGTCGTGGCTCTCTTTCCCGAGGCCCATGCCGCAGACGACGACGTCGGCCCGGTCGACGAGGGGGAGGATCGTCTCCAGGTGCTCCTCTGTGATCGTCCTCCCCTCCAGGCGCTCGTAGATCAGATCGGGCATGGGGATACAGGCAGGGGAGGCGACCCGCACGATGTCGGCCCCGGCACGCAGCGCCCCCATCGCCGCGATGTAGGGCGCCCCCTGGTAGGGCCCGCCCCCGACGACGAGGACCTCGCCGCCGGCGCCCTTGTGGGCACCGGGTGCCCGCGCCGGGATGAGCAGGAGGTCGCCGGGGCCGGTGAAGACCTCCGCCTCGATGGGGATGCCGATATCCGCGACGTCCGCGCCCTCGACCTTCGGCCGGTGGAATGATAGGATCCGGCCCGCCCGGATGCCGGGGGTGGGGATATCGACGGCGATGACCGGTGCCGGGCCCGCGTTTGCCCGGGTAACAAGGGTCGCGAGCGGCTCCCGCACCGCGCCCGATGCCCCGGTCCCGAGCATCGCGTCGACGATGATGTCCGCTTCCTCGAAAAGGCGGCCGAGGGGCTCGACGTCGGCCGCGCACCTGACCGGGTGGAGGGCGACGGAGCAGTGTCGGAGGAGGGATGCCTGGGCTGCGGCCGCGGGGGTCATCGGGCCGGAGTCCGGGTAGACGACGTCGACCGCGCCGAGGTGCTGGAGGTACCGGGCCGCAACCATCCCGTCGCCGCCGTTGTTCCCCTTCCCGCAGAGGACGAGGACGCGGTCGGGGTTATAGGCGAGGACGGCCTCCGCGACCGCCCGGCCGGCGCTCTCCATCATCAGAAGCGACGACTGGCCGAGCGCAGCAGCGTTCTCCTCGATTGCCCGCATCCGGCCCGCATCGATCACGCCGGCCTCCAGAAACTCCCGCATACTGTTTGCTCCCATCCCTCGCCCTCCCGGAAGGTTGCCTGATGGGTGCTATGGTATTCTTCTCATAGATACCTTTTGAGTGGGATTCTCCGGGAAGCAGGTCGGTGCGAGCGGCGGCCGGCCGAAGGGCAGGGGTGCAGCGGGCCGCGGGAGTATCGCCACGGAGGGCACGGAGTGGGGAGAGGAGAGGCGGTTTCAACCGCTTCCCCCTGCGCCCGCCCGCCCCACTCCCGGGCACCACGTTCTCCCCCGCGCTCGCATGGTTTATTGACACCCGCGACGCACTACTATGGAGATGGGCCTCGAACGTGATGCGCGGAGAGCAGCAGATCGGATTGCTGAAGCGGAGTCGGTGACGATCATCTCCCACATCGACGCCGACGGTATCAGCACGGAGTCGATCCTTGCGCAGGCGCTCGCCCGTGCAGGCATATCCGTCACCTCCGTCTTCGTCCGCCAGCTCGAACCGATGGCGATGCGCCACGTCCCGAAGGATGACTCCCTGAAACTCTTCACCGACCTCGGGGCCGGCCAGCAGATCCTTCTCTCGGACCACGGTCTCGATGCGGACGACGTCCTGATCATCGACCACCACGTCAGCCAGCCCTGCGGCACGGCCTATCCCCAGGTGAACTGCCTTGATTTCGGCATCACCCGGATGAGCGCCGCGGGCATCGCCTACCTGGTCGCAAAAGCGATCGACCCGGCCAACGCCGACCTTGCAAAGCTCGCCGTGGTCGGGAACGTCGGCGACATGATGGCCCGCGAGAACTGCGGACTGGTCGGCCCGGCGCGCGATATCGTCCAGGACGGCGTGGCGTACGGCAACATCGTCGTGCAGAAACCGGACCTGAACTGCTACGGGACGTCCACCCGCCCCGTCCACGTCTGCCTCGGCTACTGCGACGACCCCTACATCGACGGGATATCGAACAGCACAACCGGGGCGCTCCGGTTCCTCGAGAAGCTCGGCGTGACGCTGAAGAACCCACAGGGCGGCTGGCTCGTCTGGGAGGAGCTCCCGTTCGATGATCGGCGCACGATCATCAGCGCCCTTGCCCAGCAGCTCATCGCGCACGGGAGAGAGACCGACCGCCTCCTCGCCGAGACCTACATCTTCCCCGACGAACCCGGGCGGACTGTGCTCCGGAACGCCTCCGAGTACGCCACCCTGCTCAACGCCTGCGGCCGGTGGGCAAAGCCCAAGGTCGGGAGCAGCATCTGCTGCGGAGACCGCGGCGACGCCTACCGCGACGCGGAGTACATGCTCGCCCACCACCGCTCGGTCATCCGCGACCTGCTCCAGTATATCCTCGATACCGGGGTGACGGAACTCTCCCACCTCCAGTACATCCACACCGGCGACCGGTTCCCCGACACCATCGTCGGGATCGGGGCGGGCATGGCGCTCTCCAAACTGAACTGGAGAAAACCGATCATGGTGCTCGCCGTGATGGTGGACGAACCGGAGGTCATCAAGGTCTCGATGCGGACGAACGAATGGGCGATCGCCCGGGGAGTCGACCTGCAGGGAGCGCTCGTCGAGGCGTCGGCAGCGGTGGGCGGCGCGGGCGGGGGGCACCGGATCGCGGCCGGGGCGTTCATCCCCCACGATGCAGAAGAGGAGTTTATTGATGGTGTCAACCGAATACTCAAACGACAGTTCGCTCCGGCGGATACGGGTGATAGCTGACTTCCAGTTCGGCGCCGGGTCGGGAGAGGCCCTCTTTCCCGACGGGTGCACGTTCCAGTTCTCGACGACCGGGCGCATCCGCCAGGTGCGGCTCGGAAACGAGCGGCTTGCGACCGTTCGCGCACAGGACGGCCGCCTGACCCTCGGGATCGCCGGGGCGACGCGCCTTCTGGCCGTCCTCGCCCCCCCGGCCTACCGGGTGGCGGTGCAGGAGGATGTGGCAGCGTTCATCGCGGACGGGAAGAATGCGATGGCAAAGCACGTCGTCGCTGCCGACGAGCGTATCCGCGCAGGGGACGAGGTGCTGGTGGTGACCGGGAACGACGTGCTCCTTGCCACGGGCGCAGCCCTGCTTTCCGGCCGGGAGATGCTGGCATTTAATTACGGTGTAGCGGTAAAAGTACGACAGGGGAGAGGATCCGAATGTTTCCAGGTAAGATAAACCCGAAAAAGATGAAGCAGATGATGAAGCAGATGGGCATGGAGATGGAGGAGATCGAGGGCGTCGAGAAGGTGGTGATCTACACGCCCGCGGGAAACTACGTCTTTGACGATGCCCAGGTCGTCGCGACCACGATGCAGGGGGTCACCACCTACCAGCTCACCGGGGAGGCCCGGTTTGAAGAGGCGGTCCCGGAGATCCCCGACGAAGACGTCGCCCTCGTCGCATCCCAGGCCGGGGCTACCGAGGAGGCCGCGAAGAAGGCGCTCATCGAGACCCGCGGCGACATCGCCGAAGCGATCCTGAGACTCGCACAACAATGATCGAGACCGGTGAACACCTCCTGCTCGTCGGTGAGGACCGCGAGTACTTCGTGACGGCGGGCGAGGGGCAGTTCTCCACCGACCGGGGGATGATCGACCGCGGGGCGCTCGTGGGGATGAACCCCGGCGACGAGATCAGGACCCACCTCGGCACCCCGTTTACGGTCCTCCGCCCCCGGGCGACCGACTTCTTCGTCCACGCAAAAAGGAGCGGCGCCCCGATGCTCCCGAAGGATATCGGTATCGTGATCGCCTACACGGGGATGAACCGTGAGGACCGTGTCCTTGACGCCGGCACCGGGAGCGGTGTCGCCGCGATCTACTTCGGGAAGATCGCCCGCGAGGTGAAGACCTACGAGGTGCGCCCGGAGTTTGCCCGGCTCGCGGAGAAGAACATCAGGGCCGCCCGCCTCGATAACGTCGAGGTGATCGCGGCCGACGTGCTCACGGCGACCGGTGCGTTCGACGTCGTCCACCTGGACCTCACGATAACACCGGCGCACGTGGAGCACGCCTTCTCGCTCCTCTCGCCCGGCGGCTACCTCGCGACCTACACGCCGTTCCTCGAGCACACGTTCATCGCGCTCGACGCCGCAATGCCGCTCTTCCGCGACGTCCACTGCTACGAGTGCATGGAGCGTGAACTGACACGCTCCGCCCGGGGGACGCGGCCGTCGACCAGGGTCGCCCACAGCGGCTACATCACGATCGCACGAAAATAGGGGTTAGTACTCTTTCAGCGGGCGTTCCCATCCGGTGTACCCGCAGTATATGCAGCAGTCGCCGCCGCAATGCGTGCACTTCTGCGACGGCTGCGGCACCATCACGGTGCCCTTTTTGTTACAGTATGTGCATCCAAGCCCGCCGCAGTGGCAACAGACCTCGGGGGCATACACTTCCTCTGGTTCGGACACAATTCTCCTCCCGGAGTAGTATGAGGGGCAAAGATGAGAAAGGTTGTCATGAGGGATCGGCCGCGCCTGGGGAAAAAAAGTATTAGTGGGTTTGGGGCGAACCAGTATTCAGGAGAGAAGAGGGGTTTTATCCGCACCGCAGCGGGGGAGGGGTGGATCTTTGCGCCCGCACGCCGGCGGACGGAAAACCCCCGGAAGGTAGCCGCACGATGTACCACATTATCTCTATCCGCGATTTTGAGAGGAGCGATCTTGATTACCTGCTCGACAGGGCAGAGGAGTTCGACACCCTGGGATACCGGTCCCGGGCGCTTGAGGATAAACTTGCCGCCCTCCTCTTCTTCGAACCGAGCACCCGGACACGGATGTCGTTTGCAACGGCCATGGCGCGGCTCGGCGGAAGGTGGATCAGCGTCGATTCGGTCGAGGCAAGTTCCATCGTCAAGGGGGAGACACTGGCCGACACCATCAGGGTGTTGAGCAGCTACGCGGACACCATCGTGCTCCGCCACCCAAAGGAGGGGGCCGCGCGGCTGGCAAGCGAGTTCGCCACGGTGCCGGTCATCAACGCCGGGGACGGTGCGGGGCAGCACCCGAGCCAGACGCTGCTTGACCTCTACACCATCAGGCAGTCGATGCCGATCGACGGTATCGATGTCGGGCTCCTCGGGGATCTGCGCTATGGGAGGACCGCACATTCGCTCGCGCTCGCCCTCTCCCTCTACGGGGTCACGCTCCATACGATCGCGCCGGGAGGGCTCGAGATGCCGGCGAACATAACCCTCGAGCTCCGCGAACGCGGCACGGAGGTGATCGAGCATGCGGATGTCGAGGAGGTGATCCGGGACCTCGACGTCCTCTACGTCACGAGGATCCAGCGCGAGCGGTTCCCGGATTCGGCGTCGTACTACAACGTCGCGTCCAGTTACCGGATCACGCCCGATCTCCTGACCGGCGTCAGGGAGAACCTGATGATCCTCCACCCCCTCCCGCGCGCCGGGGAGATCGACCCGGCGGTTGACCGCACGCCGTATGCACGCTACTTTGAGCAGGCAAAGAACGGTGTGCCCGTCAGGATGGCGCTCCTCCATGAGGTGATGAAATGACCAGAAAAGACCCGTCAGGGGGGCTGCTCGTCAGCCCTATCAGGAACGGCACCGTCATCGACCATATCACCGCCGGCGAGGCGCTCAACGTGCTCCGGATCCTCGGGATCACCGGGTCGACGCGGGAGTGCCTGAGCATCGCGACGAACGTCGAGAGCAAGCGGCTCGGAAAGAAGGACATCGTCAAGATAGAGAACCGGGAGCTCCGCACGGAAGAGGTGGACCGGATCGCCCTGATCGCGCCGCACGCAAGGATCAACATCATCCGCGACTACCATGTGGCGGAGAAGAAGGGTGTGGAGATCCCGAAGGTCCTCAAAGGCGTGGTCAGGTGCCCGAACCCCGGGTGCATCACGAACACGAACGAGCCGGTGGCGAGCACGTTTGAGGTGCTCGACAAAGGGCTGCACTGCCTCTACTGCGACTGGTTGATCAAGAACGATATAGCAAGCCACATCATCTGATCAGGCGGCCCTGCCGGTCGATCTCCCCCCGGCAGATCCGGGTGCTCGATATCCGCCGGCCGTCTTCGGCAAGGACACACGAGATCTCGTGGAGGTCCACCCTTCTTTTTCCCCGCTTCCGCCGGAGGTCGTTGATCTCTACGGCGACCGGGAAGGTCTCCTCGGAGACGACGAGGATGTCGAAGTCGGCGTCGAGAGCGCTGCCGTAGCGGTCGGAGAGCGGCTCGACCCTCCATGCCGCCGTGTAGCCGCGTTCCCTGATGAAGGACGCGACGTTTGCCAGCCGTTCCTGGTAGGGGCGGACGGGGTGCACCTTCGCCCCGGCAAACTCGTCGGTCGTCAGTCCGATGACCACCTCGCCGTCAGGCCCGGCGAGTTCAAAGGAACGGGAGAGGAGTTTCCTGTGCCCGGCATGCAGGGGATCGAACGTACCCCCGACCATCACTTTCATCAGGAACGGTTTGCCGCGAGGAGGTTTATGGATAGTGCATTGATTCTCCATCGCGACCCTCACAGGCAGAGGGTACCGACCGGGTTTCGTACTTATGAGAAGGTCGGATCTCAGGCTACGCCCGGGCACAACCGTGGGGGGTTCAGGGAGGGAACGTATGGGTATTCGCCCATGAAGCACAGGCAGGGTGAGGTCGATGGGAAGTACGGAGTTTGGGAGTTGGAGGCAGGGGAGGGGGGAGCGAGTCCCCCCGTCGGCCCCTCCCCCAGGGGCGATAGCCACCACGGTCCACTCCACGGGGAGAACCCGGAGAGGAGCCGGGCACGGCTGCCCACCGGGTATCGCGAGCACTGCCCCCGCCCCCGAGGGGCGGGGGAGGAGGCCGAAGGCCTGGTGGGGTGGAGGCTACCGAAGAAGCGTACGGGTATCCCCCTGCGAAGGCGCGGGCGGGGTGGGGGATGCCGGAGAGTGTGTATGAGTAGCCCACCTGCAGGGAAGCGCGGGCAGGCCCGGGCTCCTGCCCGTCGCACCTCACGTGAGACCACGCATCTCCCCGCCCGGCGCGTGCGCCCTTCCCTCACCGGCGAGGGAGAGGATTTTGTATCGCTGCAACCAACAGTAGACGTACTATGGAGAGCGGAACAGTTGTGGGGGACCGCGTCTTTATTGCAGAGAATGCAACCGTCATCGGAGACGTGACGCTCGCCGACGACGTGAACATCTGGTTCGGCGCCGTGGTCCGGGCTGATCGGGATACGATCACGGTGGGAGCGGGCTCAAACATCCAGGACAACGCCGTCGTCCACACCACGATCGGGTTCCCGGTCGATATCGGGTCGGACGTCTCGGTCGGCCACGGCGCCATCCTGCACGGCTGCATCATCCACGATGAGGTGCTCGTCGGGATGGGTGCCGTCATCCTGAACGGCGCGGTGGTGGGGGAAGGCTCCATCATCGGCGCCGGCACCGTGGTGACCGAGGGGAAGGAGATCCCGCCAAACTCGCTGGTCCTCGGGGTTCCCGGCAAGGTGGTCAGGGAGACGACGCCCGAGCAGCGGGACGGCATCGTCCGCAACGCGCGGGAATACGTCAAACTCGCAGGGAGGTACCGCCGTGGCTGACGTCGTGGTCATCGGTGCCGGGGTCGCCGGCATCCAGGCTGCGCTCGACCTTGCGGACCACAACGTCCACGTCCATCTCGTCGAGCGCGAACCGACCATCGGCGGGCACATGGCCCAGCTCGATAAGACGTTCCCGACAAACGACTGCTCGATGTGCATCCTCTCTCCAAAGATGGTGGAGGTGGCCCGGCATCCAAACGTCACGATCCACACCTGTTCCGAGGTCGAGTCGGTCGAGGGCGAGGTGGGGAACTTCCGGGTCCGGGTCAGGAAGCACCCCCGCTACATCATCGAGGACGAGTGCAACGGGTGCGGGGACTGCACCCGGATCTGCCCGATCGAGGTCTACAACCGGTTCGACGCCGGGATCGGCGTCCGGAAGGTGATCTACAAACCCCACGCCCAGGCGGTCCCCGACATCGTCGTCAAGGATAAAGAGCACTGCATCGAGTGCGGCCTCTGCTACGATGTCTGCGGCAAGGAGGCGATCCTCCGCGAGGACGAGGA
>JAGVUK010000076.1 GCA_019136335.1 Methanomicrobiales archaeon | reverse complement strand
GGCGATGGTGCGTCGGCCGGGCCGGCTGCTGGCTGCAGCCTGAATACCGATACGGTCCCGTCGAGCGCACCGGCGATGATGCGGGTTGTGCCGGGCGAGGCGGAGACGCACCTGCTCTCTTCCCCGGCCACGCCCCTCCACACGGCCTCTCCGTCCCGGTTGAGCACGGAGATGCCGCCGTCTGCCAGCACAAGGGTCGACCCGTCTCCGGAGAGTGAGACGTCCGTGACCCTGCCGTCCGCCGGGGACTTCCAGAGCAGCCGACCATGCCGGTTAAGGAGGAATACGGCCCGCTGAGACGATGCTGCGGCTACCGTCGAACCGTCATGGGATATGATCGCCCGGACGCCGCTGCTGCCCGTCCTGTAGTTCCAGAGCAGTCGCCCGTCTCCGCTGAAGAAGTATATATTCCCCGACTCGCCGGCGGCGACGACGCCCGACCCCTTTCTATCGATCGAGACGCTTACGATGGGATCTTCCGTACCGGAGGATCTGGTGGCGCTGGCGGCCGTCTGTTCGCTGTCGGGGGAGAAGACCAGGAGGCCGGCGCCGGTCCCTGCATAGACCGTCCGTCCGTCTGCGGCGACGGCAACGCCCAGTATCCGGGATGCGGGCGTGTAACGGCGGAGCACCTCCCCGTTCTGGTCAAAGAGCAGGAGCTGGTCCCCGCCGGCCGCGATGTGTTCGCCGTCGGGGGATATGGCCACGCTCCTGCCGCACGATACCGGGTAGCTCCAGAGCGTCGTGCCGTTCTCGTCAAAGAGGTACACCCTCTCCCCCGTGATCGCGGCACCCGAGAGGCCGTCCTCTGAGAGTGCAACCGCTAAAACCCGGTCTCCGGTGCCGGACCGCCAGACCTCTTCGCCGGCGAGCGCCTGCGCCTGGACGGGGCACGCAAGGCCGCTCGCGAGGATGGCCGCAAGAAAGAGTAGTAAGAGTGGGTTCTGCCGCATTTCGCACCGATCCGGTCCTACCTCTTCACCCTGAGCAGGAAGACGGCGAGCAGCGCACAGGCAAGCGGAATCACGCCGAACCCCGGTGAGCGGGCTGCCGGGGTTGTTTTTTGGGCGCTCGTCCCGAAGAGGTCCGGGTGGAGGGTGGCCGCCACCTCCTCCAGCGCATCCACGATCCGCGGGCCTCCCCGGCTGATGATGTCGGCGTCGACGACGTAGACGTGCCCATCCCGGACCGCCTTGAGCCGCTGCATCCTGGGCTCGTTCATGAAGTAGTTGTAGATGATGTCGTACCCTCCCTCGCCCATGCCGGTGCCCGAGCTGACGAGGATGTACTCCGGGTCCGAGGTGAGGAACTCTTCAAGGCCGATGATGCTCCACTCCTCGACCGAACCGAACGCGTTGGTCCCTCCGGCCATCCCGATCACCTCGTCCTGGAACGTCCCGCGGCCGCTGACCCAGATCGGGTCGTACCAGATGACATGGGCGACCGACGGCTTTTCAGTCAGGTTCTCCGTCTTTCCGGTCACCGCCTGGATGCGGGCCCGGAGTTCCTTCACGCACGCCGCCGCCTGCTCCTCCTGCCCGGTGGCCGCCCCGACGAGTTCGATGTCCTGCAGGACGTCGTCGCTCGTCCCCGGGTTGAGGGAGACGACGGTCATCCCGAGGCTCCGCAAGCGGTTGACCACGTCTTCGGTGTTGCCGATCGCGGCAAAGACCAGGTCGGGCTCGGCCGCGAGCACCCGCTCGATGCTGATGGTGCTGAATCCGCCGACCTTGCGAGACTATCCTCTGCGGTATCCCCCGGATAGTGACGGTCTCCCCGAAGTCGTCGGTCACCGTCACGGATCTTCCCGTCGCCGCCGGGGCGGGCGTCCGGGCCGGGGTTGCGGCCGGGGCGGTATGCCCGGCCGCGACGCGCGGTGCGGGCGTGGCGGGTGACAGCGATAGAGTTTCTGAAGGGGTCACCGGGTACGGTTTCCCGAGGAGTGCAGGGACGGCACTTGCTGTCATCCCGCAGGGGTTGTCGGTCACGTAGGCGGTGTGGCGGAACGATCCGTCGGGATTCTGCAGACCGACGAGGTGGTCAACCACGCTCATCTCACCCGCCCGCCACCTGGCGGGGTTGCCTCCTGCGGCAACGATGCCCTGGATGACCCAGGCATCCGATGCGGAGTTTGAAGCGCTTGTCCCCCCGTAATGGAAACCGCCGTCCTCCAGTTGTTCTCCTTTGAGGTACGCGAGCGCGCCCTGCACCACGGCTGCGTCGCGGGAGACGCCTGCCGCCGCGAGCGCCTCAAGTGCGGCGCCCGTGTCGTCCGGGTCGCTCTCGGCACCCGGCGTCCAGGGGAAGCCGCCGTCTGCATTCTGCTGCGATGCCAGCCATGCGGCCGATGCACCCGTCTCTTCTCCGACCGAAGCGAGAGCGATGATCGTCCAGATAGTCGTGAAGACGTGGTCCCCCGCCTGTCCGCCGGGTTTCACCCGTGATTTCAGCTCCGCGACGTAATCGGTCCCGCAGAAGGCACGGGGGTCTTCTTCGACCGCGACCAGCGTCAGGATGGTGCGGGCGATATCTACGGTCCCTCCTTTTGCCAGGATATCGTTGTTCATCGACCGGAGGTAGTCGACGGTCGAGTTGCCGTCCTTCACCCATCCCCGCGGGTCTTCGCCCGCGGCGACGGCCGCCATGATCGCCCACGACGATGTGCCGGGACTGCTCTCGCGCCCGGCTTCCCCGAAACCGCCGTC
>JAGVUK010000228.1 GCA_019136335.1 Methanomicrobiales archaeon | reverse complement strand
GCAGCGGCGACCGCGATGAGGTCGCCGGGAACGTCGCCGGCGGCCTCGACGATCAGGGGTCGGTGATCTTGGGGGTCCATGGGTGGTTCTGTCAGCCCCTTCTCTCCCACCAGAGCATCAAGATTGCGAAAGCGATCGCCGGGAGGAGGGGAGCCACCGGGGCTGCGGCCGGGGTCGTCGCCGCGGGGGTGGTTGTGGCGGTCGCGGGGGTGGTCGTCGCCGTCAGGGTGGGCACCTCTGCGGGGACCAGGAGGACGTACGAGCCCGCCCGCGAGACCGCCGTTGTGATCCGGCCGCCCTCGATCTTCGAGGGGACCGGCGACCAGAAGCCGTTCTCGAGCCTCGCGATCGTCGCCGTCGCGTCGGCCGAGGGGAGGGGGAAGGAGAGGACCGCGGCGGGGTCGAACGTCCGGTTCGCGGGGGTCACGGCGTAGGCGTTCCCGGCCGTAGACAAGCCGGGAAGGATGGTGCCCTGGAAGGGGAGGGGCTGGAGCCCGGCGCCCGCGATATCGGTCCCGGTGAGAGAGGCCTTCCCGTCGGCCGAGGTCACCGTCGTGACGCCCGGGGTGGATGTGGCGGTCGGGGGGGTGGTGCTGCCGCCGCTGTTGCCCCCGCTGTTGCTGCCGCCGCTGCTCTGTGTGGTGGTCGCGGTGCTCTGTGTGGTGGTCGCGGTCGGCGTCGTGGTCTGTGTCGGCGCCGGGGCCTCTCCCCCGATCGCGATCGTCCGCGAGAGGGCCTCCGCCCCGTCGATGTAGACGGAGACCGTCGCGGTGCCCTGCGTGACCCCCTCGATCGCAAACGAGATCGTGCCGGAGTCAGGCCCCCGCTTCGTGCCCATCATCACGAGATCGGTGGTGATCTTCTCCGCCGCGGCCTTCCCGTCGAGGGCGACGAGGCTGAGGGTCCCGCTCGGGAGGTTGCGGGGCTGGCTGATCCGGACCTCACCGTTCTTAGCGGTGTAATTCATGCTGACGGAGCCCCCGTCCGGCAGTTCCGCCGAGAGATGGGTCCAGTTCGTGCCCTTCGTGTAGGCGGTCACATTACCCCCGTCGAGGGCGAAGGGGAGCGAGAGGTCCCGGGCCGAAAAAGAGAACGTCTCGCCCGGGGTCGCGGCAAACTCACCGCGGATGCCGAGCGAGAAGGCAGCGCCGTCGGAGAGATCGTTCACGGTCACGGTGACCGTGTCACCGGACCGGATCGCATCAGGGCTGATCGTGATCGTCGCCGCGGTCGCGGCCGGGATCAGCAGGAGAAACAGGAGCAGGAATCCACCCAATCTCTTCACGAGTAACATCTCCTTATCTTTTGGATACGGTATAGATGGCCTTCCAAAATAAAAATGTTTATCCGGGGATGTCAAAATCGGGCGCACTACGGACCCAGAAGAGATCCAACGGCCTCCCGGGCGAAACAGACGACCACGAGGCCCCAGAAGAGGAAGTAGCCGAAGATGTTTGCGGTGGCGTAGCGGAGGGCGCCCGCCCGTTCGGCACACCGGTTCGAGAACCCCCACAGGGCAATTCCGAGCGGGATGCACGATATCACGGCCACCGGCCGGAAATCCACGGGGGCAAAGGCCCCTGTGAGCGCAAAGAGGGTGAAGGCCGCGGTCGCGAGGGCCGCCGCGACGGCGATGAGCGCAAAGCCAAAGATCCGCCCCCGCCGCACGACGAGGGTCCGCTTCCCCCCGGCGATGTCGCCCTCCCGGTCCGGCATCTCGACGCTCACGATGAAGACGAGGCCGTAGAGCGAGAGCGGGACGGCGAACGTGAAGAAGGCGGCGTCAAGCCCCCCCATCGCGACGAAGTAGCCCGCGCCGGGCATCAGGAGGCCGAAGGTGATCATGTTCGCGACCTCGCCGAGGTTGTGGTAGGCGAGCGCGAACGGCGGCGCGGTGTAGAACCAGCCGAGCAGGTTCCCGGCGAGGCCGAAGACGAGGAAGACCGGCGGGTAGTCGTAGATGGTGACGAAGGCCCAGCCGATGAGGAGTGAGGCCGCCATCAGGGCGACGGCCGCACCGAGCGCGGCGGGCTTGAGTTCGGGGTGGGCGGCGAGGACGCCGCTGCCCCCCGATATGGCCGTCGTCTCGACGAACCGGTCCGCGTCGGCGTCGAAGTAGTCGTTGCTGTAGTGGACGGAGAGGTGGGCCGCCGCCATCGCCGCGTAACCGAGGAGGAACTCGCCCGGGGTGAACCGCGCCCCGAGAAGGAACGCAAAGAGCGCCCCGGCGGTGAACGGGACAAAGCCCGAGAGGAGGAAGGGGAACCGCCCGAGCCGGATGAACGCGCGGAGGGCACGGGTATCCATGAGGTAATCTCCCGCTCCGGGAAGGGCGGGTCCGGTATATAACGTTATCCCGCTACCCCGCCGGGCCGGGCACAAGGAGCGGCACCGCACGCCTGAGGGCGTCGGCGCCCCCCTCGACGGAGATGAGGCCGAGGACGGCCCGGGCAAGGGTCTCCTTCTCCCGGAGGAGGGTCTCGCCGGCCGGGCGGCGGCGGCAGAGGAGACCGATCAGGCTCTCGTGGAGATCCCACCGGTCGGAGAGCGCCGCCAGATCGCGCACCTCCGCCTCCGGCCCGGAGAGGACCTTCAGCCGCAGGGTGACGTC
>JAGVUK010000074.1 GCA_019136335.1 Methanomicrobiales archaeon | reverse complement strand
GGTTCATAAAGAGGTGCCGGAATCTGTATCGGCGCGTAAACCAGAACGGGCAGACCGCACGGCGGATCTCCATTTCCGGCTGATACGGTTGCAGACCTCATCTATGCCCTCGACATGTTCCGCAGGGTCGGGAATCAGGGCGCGCTCCTCGCGGAACTCCGGCGGATCACGAAACCGGGGAGCGCCCTCGCCCTTGGCGATGGGCACCAGCCACGGGAGGAGACACGCCGGGCGATCCACGACGCGGGGGTCTGGATGGTCGAGGAAGAGAACTGCGAATACCTGCGGTGCCGGCCGGTATAGGCCGTAAACCAGGAGAGAGTGAGATCATGTCCCACGATAACCACCGCTGCCACGATCACGGCAGCAGAAGATACATCTTCGGGACGGTCAAGGTCGGCGAACGCGGTCAGATCGTCATACCGAAAGATGCGCGGGAGACCTTCGATATCAAGCCCGGCGATACACTGATGATCCTCGGCCATGAGGGGCGCGGGCTTGCCGTCGTCAAAGCGGACAAGTTCCAGAGGATTGCAGAGGAGATGCTCCGGATCTTCGAGATTGAGCCGGAGGAGCCGCCGGAGGAGTGAGGAATGGACCGTTCAAGCGCATCATCCCCGGGGACCAATCCCGCGCCGGCCATAGACGTACGCAACCTGACGAAATCCTTCGGCAGCTTCGTCGCCGTCGACAACATATCGTTCTCCATCGCAAGCGGCGAAGTCTTCGGGCTCCTCGGCCCGAACGGAGCGGGGAAGACAACAACGATCTCCATGCTCTCGACGATACAGAAACCCACATCGGGCATGGCGACGGTCAACGGCCACGATGTCGTGGCGCGGGAAGACGACGTCCGCAAATCCATCGGCATCGTCTTTCAGGACCAGAGCATCGATGAGGAGCTGACGGCGTACGAGAACATGGACTTTCACGGCCGCCTCTACCGGATTAGCAGCGATGAGCGGCGCCGGCGCATCGATGAACTCCTGACCCTCGTCGGACTTATCGACCGGAAAGACGACCTCGTCAAGACCTACTCGGGAGGCATGCGCCGGCGCCTCGAGATCGCCAGGGGACTGCTCCACGAACCGAAGGTGCTCTTCCTGGATGAACCTACCCTCGGCCTCGACCCCCAGACACGAAACCACCTCTGGGAGTATATCGCGCAGTTGAATGAGGAGAAGGGCATCACCATCATCCTCACCACCCACTACATGGAGGAGGCCGACCGGCTCTGCGACCGCGTGGCGATCATCGACCGGGGGGCGATCGTCGTACTCGATACCGCGGAGAACCTGAAAGATTCCATCGGCGGCGACATCGTCACCATAGCCTCGCCCGACCCCGACGCAATCGCCGGCCTCCTGACCGCCCCGTGGATCTCCTCAATCGAGCGGCACGACGGATCGGTAACGATTCACCTGCAGGAGGCCGACCGGCACGTTCCCGGTATCGTGACCGCCATCCACCAGAGCGGCATCGGCATCACATCCCTCTCGGTGAGGAAACCGACGCTCGAGGACGTCTTCCTGCACTATACGGGGAGGATGATCCGGGAGGGAGGGGCAAGCGGCAAAGAGACCATGCGCATGGCACACCGGGCACGGAGGCGGTAAGGGTGGATATCGTCTATACCATATGGCTGCGGAGCGTCAAGCGCTATCTGCGTTCGAAGAGCCGGATCGTCGGCAGCCTCGGCATGCCCCTCTTCCTCATGCTGGTGCTCGGGTTCGGGCTGAACTCGGTCGTCCAGATTCCCGGCATGGAAGAAGGCTACATGGACTTCATCATCCCCGGCATCGTGGCGATGAGCGTCCTCTTCACATCGGTCTTCTCCGGGATCCAGATCATATGGGACAAGCAGTTCGGGTTCTTGAAAGCGACGCTCGTTGCCCCGGTCTCGCGGCTCGAGATCATGATCGGCCAGACGCTCGGGGGAGCGACAGCGGCAGTCATCCAGGGGCTGATCCTGATGGTGCTTGCACTCTTCATCGGGCTCCACCCC
>JAGVUK010000234.1 GCA_019136335.1 Methanomicrobiales archaeon | reverse complement strand
GTCGCTCGAGGGCGAGGGGATCACCCGGGCGATCCTCTGGCCGGGGGCCGGGGTCGGCGGCCACTGCCTGACGAAGGACACCTACCACCTGGAGCGGGGGGTGCAGGTGCTCGGGGGCGATCTCGACTGGCCCGAGGGCCGGGAGTCCCTCTACACCCTCGCCCGCGGCATCAACGACTTCATGCCCGAGCATATGGTGCATTTGACCGAGTCGGCGCTGGGAGAGGTCGGGAAGAGTTTGAAAGGTTCGAAGATTGCCCTGCTCGGCTGGGCGTTCATCAACGACTCCGACGACGCCCGGAACACGCCGGCGGAGCCGTTCTTTGAGGCGGCAAGGGCGGCCGGCGCGGAGGTCAGGGTGCACGACCCCTGGGTGGACCCGGCGACGTCGCCGGACGCGCCGCCGGGGTTGTCGCGAGACCTCGCGGAGGTGCTTTCCGGCGCAGACGCGGTGGTGGTCTTTGCCGGGCACAAGGAGTACCGGGGGCTGGTGCCCGCTGAGGTCCGGCGGTTGTGCGGGTCTCCCCACCCGGCGATCGTGGATGGGCGCAACGTCGTGGACCCGGATGCGTGGATCGGCGCCGGTTTCGCCTACCGCGGGATCGGCCGGGGGGACAGGAACCGGCACGAGTTGCGGGAATAATACTCTATTTTTCTCTCAACTCATCAACCAGACTGACGTGCCGTGTTTCATCATTCCCGGTCAGGCGGGACGAAACACGAGACGTCTTCCTGGAGACGGGCCGATCAAGCATCCCGCGGGCTGAACGGGGGCTCATCCCAGGTCTCCTCCGACATCAGGTCCTCGTGAAGGCTTTGGCACCTCGGAGAACTCGACCAGGATGTCCACGACGCTTCCCTCGCGCTCCTCGCCTTCGCCGGCACGAGCCGAAGATACCGATGGATCCGACATGGTAGGTCTCCTCAAGGTACGCCTTCTTCCTCCGGAGAATACCGATGATTCTTGCGCACTCTCCGTCGGCCTCGCGGGTGATGCTATCCATCCTGATCGGGATATGCGCTGTTCTCTTTAGTACAGATATCTCCGGTACGCCGGCACACAGGTTCAGTCCGGGAAAAGAGCAGGGGTGAAGGTGATGTAGGAGTCGCGACTGGCCCTCAGGGTCTTCAAGCAGGAGCACCGGCAGTGCGAGCCGGAGCATGAGACGCTATCAGGCTTCGGGAAAGGAGCTTGAGAGGCCCGAAGGGGTTCGAGGGCGGAGCGGTGAAGGGGGCGAGGAGGTCCTCTCCGGCTCGCACAGCCGTTACTCCGGGAGGAGGCGGTCCCGGAGCATCGCCCGGACCAGATCCCGGTAGCGGTTCACGACTAAAAGGTCGTCCTGGAGCACCCCGTAGACCTCATCCAGGTCCAGCCGACAGTAGAGGTGGACCAGAACATTCCGAAAACCCGCGAGGTCTGAGAGCCGGACCCCAAGATCTTCCGGGATCAGCCCTTCGTCACACAGGATCACAAAACTCTCCCGGTAGGTTTCGGGCCGCCGGGAGCTCGAGGCCGCGACCAGATGGTTGGCGATATCGATCGATGCCTGGATGCTGACGAGGAGCGCGTGCAACACCATATTCTTCTTGTCGCGGCCAGTCTTCAGTTCGTTGAGGGTGATGGACCGGTAGCGGTCCCAGTCCCCAGCTGCCCCGTCCAGTTCCCGGAGGTGACCGAGGACCCCTTCGTCCCTGATTATTCTCAGGCCCTCGTGAGCAGAACCCGGTCGAACCAGTCGAGCGTATCCGCATAATCGAGGTACCGGGAGAGCACGCCCGCCTCGTACCGGACCCTCCGCTCTCTGTCGCGCAAGAATACGGGTCGGCCGCTCTTGATGACCTCGTACTGGAACGAGACCGGGGCGGTGTTGAGGATCTTCACGTCAGCCTCAAAGCGGTAACAAAACCCTCGCTCAAGTTCCCGCTCGATCTTCCGCGCGAACCGCATCGCCTGGTAGGGGGTGGGTTCGCCGGTGACGAGGATTGCAACGTCCACGTCGCCGAAATCC
>JAGVUK010000273.1 GCA_019136335.1 Methanomicrobiales archaeon | reverse complement strand
CTCGACGGTCGTGGTGCTGATGGTCGCGGGATCGATTGCGCCCCGCCGGACGTCGTCGAGGATCGACCGGGCGGCGTGCACGATCTCGTTCCGGCCCCCGTAGGCGAGGGCGATGTTGATGTAGTAGTCGGCGTAGTGCAGCGTCGCCTTCTCGGCGGCGTCGATGGTCTGGAGGAGGTCGTCGGGGAGGAGGGAGCGGTCCCCGATCATCTGCACCCGGATATGGTTCCGGTGCACCCGCTCGTCGGTCAGGATGGCGGTAAACTTCTCCCGGAAGAGGGTGAAGAGGGATGCCAGTTCGTCCTTATCCCGCCGGAAGTTCTCGGTGGAGAAGGTGTAGAGCGTGATGTGCCGGACACCGAGGTCGCACGCCCAGTCGAGGACCTCCTCCGTGGTGTCCGCCCCGAGCCGGTGCCCGACCGCCGTGTCAAGCCCCTGGTCCCGGGCAAACCGGCGGTTTCCGTCCTGGATCACCGCGACATGAAGGGGGACGTGCTTCACCTGCCACCGCAGGTAGCGTTCGTAGAGAGGCTCAATCCTGGATCGCAGCATCGAGCGGGGTCACCTCCACGACCATGCCGCCGTTTGGGTAGCGCTCGACGACGTACTTTTTTCCCGGCAACCCGGCCCCGTGGTCGACAAGCACCCACCACGCCATCTCGATCCTTCCTTCGCAGACTGCATAGTCATCCTCATCGAGGCTCTCCAGGAACCCGTCAAGGGCGCCTGCCGGTTCGAGCACCCCGTAGACGATCGTCCCGTCGTCGGTCACCTCTTCAAACGGACGCGCAGTATTGGCAGCGATCCGTTTTAACCGTTCCCGTAACTGGACGGAGTCCTTGAAGACCGACGAGCAGAAGTGAACTTTTTGGTCGGCGGGGAGTTCCTCAGCCCACTGGCGTGCGCCGAGAACGGCGTTGTGCAGCCCGTCCTCGGGTTCGAGCCCGCGCTCGCGCATGGCGGCGGCGCAGGTCTCGCCCCACTCCAGTTCGTTGATGTTTAAGAAGTCAAGGAGCGGTAGGGCGGGGGCGAGGTCCCCGATCCCGGGGAGCGCCGGGACCTCGATGCCGATCGCAAAGCCCATCCGCCGGGCGAGGACGGCGGAGCGGGCGAAGTCCGTCTCGAGGATCTGCGGCCAGCACTCGTGCGGCGGGTGGAGCCGGATCTCGTCGACCAGCCCCCGCAGGCATTCCAGGACGGGTTCGTCCGGCGCAAGGCCGGTGTAGAGGTGGATGTGGTGGTCCGGGCCGAAGTGTTCCTTGAGGAGGGTGCAGAGTTCGACCACCCGGTCGAGGACGAGCAGCGGTTCGCCGCCGGTGACGCCGGTGCCGAGGGCGCTCATGCTCTCGGCCTCCTCGATGACGTCGAACGGCGATGCGACCCTCCGGTCGTTCGCAAACTCGACGTCCCGGCCCTTCCTCTCGCGCGAGAGCGGGCAGTACCAGCAGGCCCGGTGACACCTTCCGGTCACGAAGAGGACCATCTTTGCTCCCTCATGGCAGAGGACGCAACCCCGGGAGAGGGTTTTTTCGCCCGGGGATGCTCCTGACGTCTGCGGCATACTCTGCTCTACATATGGGAGGCCGGAGATGAAAAGGTTTGACGGTGGAGGAGAGGGGGCCGGAGGTGCCCGGCGGGGGCATGGAATCTCCGGGGGATCACCGGTTTCTGGTTTGCCCGGCAAAGCGCGGATGGCGGGGAGCAACAGGTAAATATAGACCCTGCACAGAGAATTACCCTGAGTATGCCTCCCCGCCCGCGTGATGACGGCCTCTCGGAGGTCGTCGGTTTTGTCCTGCTCCTCGGCGTGATCGTCGTTGCCCTGTCGTGGATTATAAGATTGCCCTGGATTCGTTGTGGGTGAACAACCGGACCGGGGTGCTCCTCTCGACGGCCTTCGACCTCGGGACGGGGGCGCCGGCGACCGGGGGCACGGCCTTCGCGTTCCCCATCCTCACCCCCGCGGGGTCGGGGGGGACGGTCTCGGTGAATAGCGGCGGGGCGAGCCTGACGATTGAACGTGCAGGGAAGGACCCGGTGACCATCCCCCTCGGCAACCTCACCTACCGGTCCTCGAACAACTACTGGGTTGACCAGACCTGGACCTACCAGATGGGCGCGGTCTTCCTCTCCCAGGAGGGGGGGACGACGGTGCGGGTCGGGCCGTCGATCGCGGTGGCGAAGACGAAGGACGACAATATCACCCTCACCGTAGCCCCGATCAGCCTCGAGGGCTCAGGTACGATCGCGGGGTCGGGGCCGGTGCGGGTCGAGACCCGGATGCGATGGGGCAATTCATCTTCCGTTGAAACCTATGACCGGGTGAACCTGACCGTCACCGGCGATACGGCGACGGTCAGGGCCTGGGAGAGAGCCTTTGGCGAGGTCCGGCAGAGGGCGAAGGATGAGAACGTCACCTGGCTGCTCAAGCCCGAGGTATTGGACGGGAACAAGAGTGTCAGGCTCACCGTCAAGCCGGAAGAAGACGGCAAGGTGGTGTTCCTCAGCATGTATCCGGCGAACTACACGGTGACGATCCACAACGCGGCGTCCCTGGTGGAGTGAAAGGTATGAGACAGCATCGCGGTGAAGAAGGAGTCTCCGAGATGATTGGGGTCATGCTCCTGGTCGGCGTGACCGTCCTTGCTGTGGCGATCGTGGCGGTAGCCCTCCTCTCCGGCCCCCAGCCGGGCGAGATCCCCCATGCGACCATCGTCGCGGGGAACAAGAGCGGCAGCCTCGTCCTCGCCCACGAGGGGGGCGACCCCCTGAGGAAGGGGGAGTACCGGATCTACGTCGAGAACGAAAGCGGGTTTGTGGACGGGACCGGCAACTTTACTGAACCTGCAGGCGGCGTCTGGTCAATCGGCGGAAACATCACCTATAATGGCACGGAGAC
>JAGVUK010000183.1 GCA_019136335.1 Methanomicrobiales archaeon | reverse complement strand
CGGCGGCGGGGACAGCCATGCCGACCCGCTGACCGGTATAACACCCCCCTTTGCCGTCGGCGGGGGCGAGACGGTCGTCCGGGATGCAGGGCTGATCCCTGCCCCGGCCCGGGTCTTGCCTGCCGGCGGGACCGGCAGCCCTGGGAACATGACGAGCGGGGTGCAGGGATATCCGGAGAACACGACGAGCGGCGATCCCCCCGCCCGGCCGTGACGCCGGACCCGGAGAACGGGACCGCCGGTGGCGACGGGCGCGCGTAGCCTGCCGCGACGCCGGTGGGGGATCCCGCTTCCATGGAAGGGGTAAACCGGACAATCCCCGGTTTCCGGTCGGCTGACTGACATCCGGGCTCCTGAACCGGCCGATCGGGGGTACCGCCCGCCCTGTAATATTTAACAACGTTCATATATGATAACGGCTACTATGGGCCGAACCCCCGGGCCGGCAGCGGACCGGAAAAATCCCGGTCTTTCCTGCCCCCTGCAGGATCTCCGGGCGGAGACCGCGGCCTTCCCCGGGGGTTACACGCCCGGGTGCCCGTGCGGCGTCCGGGACACGAGGTGAACCGATGAAAGCAGTCAGCGTTCTTGCAGCCATCATAACAGCAGTATTCGTCTTCGGTCAGATTGCAGGCGCGGCGGGCTACGCCGGCGAACAGGGCATGAGCGGCATTGCCGTCCACCTCCGCGACGCCGCGGGCGGGCAGGTAGCGACGACGGAAACCTTCTCCCACGCCTGCGAAGGCCTCTACATCTTCAGCGGCATCCCGCCGGGGAACTACACCGTCGAGGTCGTCCGGCCGGAGGGGTATGCCTTCACCGTCGCCGACCGCGGCGCACCCGGTGCGACGGCAAGCACCGTCGACCCGGTGAACGGGACGGTCAACATCACCCTGACCCGGGAGCTCATCGGGTCGGCGGATCTCGTCGTCAGGGACGCCGGGCTCGTCGCGGCCACTGCCTGACGGCGGCGGTCCCGTCCCACATCCTTATTGATGCTCCCCGACATGCTGCCGGAGCATCGTCCCGGGCCTGTAGCGGTCGGCGATATCGAGCGCCGTCGCCCGCAGGGCCGCGTGCTCGGCGACGCAGGCCTCCGGCGGAGCCGCTTTCCTGAGGATCTGCGATGTGTTCTCGGTGATCTGGATAAGTTCGGTCGCGATCAGGGCGTTGAGCCAGATGAGGTCGGAGAGCATCTCCTTGAGTTCGTCGTCCTGGTGCATGGATGAGGGTTGGCGGTGCTTCCCCATCAAACCGTCCAAAAGAGAAGGGTTGATTCTCCCCGCCGGGAAATACTTCAGGAGATGGGTATGCAGTTTCTGGAGTTCGCCCGCATCTGCGAGCGCCTGGAAGGGATCCCGGGGCGCCTGGATATGATCGAGGAGGTCGCCGCCGTCCTGCCCCGGCTCGGCGACGACGAACTCCCCGTCTTCGTCCGGTTCGTCATGGGCAGGGTCTTTCCCGACTGGAGCACCAACAAGCTCGGCGTGGGCCCAAACCTCCTCTACGACGCGGTGGCCTACGTCGTCGGGACGAAGCGGGAGACCGTCCGCGAGGCGATCAACGCCACCGGCGACGCCGGCCGTGCCGTCGAGGACCTCCTCGCTAGAAAAGAGCAGACGTCGTTCTTCGTGCAGGAACTCGACCTCGTCGACGTCTACCGCGAGTTCGGGCGGATGGCGGCGGCAGGAGGGCAGCGGTCGCAGCGGGAGAAGCTCCGGGTCGCGCAGGGCCTCTTCGGGAACGCCCGCCCCCTTGAAGGGCGGTATCTCACCCGGCTGATGCTTGAAGAACTCCGGATAGGGATGGGCGAGGGGAACGTCCGCGACGCCGTCGCGCGGGCGTTCGACATCGACGTCCGCCTGGTCGAGCATGCCCACCAGGCGATGAACGACCTTGGCGAGGTCGCCCTCCTTGCCCGGCGGGACCCCGGAGCCCTCGCCCGCGTGACGATCGAGCCGTTCCGGCCGGTGAAGATGATGCTCGCCCAGGCGGGGACCATCGCCGGGCAACTCACCGACCACGGCGAGGTCGCGGTCGAGTACAAGTACGACGGGAGCAGGTTCCAGTTCCACAAGCAGGGCGACGTCTGCCGGATCTACTCCCGCCGGCTCGAGGAGGTCACGGAGAGCCTCCCCGACATCGCGCGCCAACTCCAGGAGGCGACCGATCATGACGTGATCCTGGACGGGGAGGCGGTCGCCGTCCGGGACGGGAGGCCCATGCCGTTCCAGTACGTCATCCGGCGGTTCCGGCGCAAGCACAAGGTGGATGCGATGATGGAGAAGATCGAGCTCGTCCCCCGGGTCTTTGACATCCTCTACCTGGACGGCGAGACCCTGATGGACCGGCCGCTCGGCGAGCGGCGCACGATCCTCGAGGAGGTGCTCGGGGCGCACGTCGCAGAGCAGTTCCGGGTCGGCGACGCCGCCGCGGCGGAGGCGATCTACGCCGATGCCCTCGCTCTCGGCCACGAGGGCGTGATGGTGAAGGTCCTTGATTCGCCCTACACCCCCGGCGTCCGGGGCCGCCTCTGGGTGAAGGTGAAACCCGGGGTCGAGACCCTCGACCTCGCGGTCGTCGGGGCCGAGTGGGGCGAAGGCCGGCGGGCGAAGATGTTCGGCTCGTTCCTGCTCGCGGTCCAGGACCAGGGCCGGCTCCTCCCCGT
>JAGVUK010000061.1 GCA_019136335.1 Methanomicrobiales archaeon | reverse complement strand
GGCCACGCACATGACATCCTCGCGGGTGACACGGCGGCGGCCGTCCGCCTCCGTCCGCGCAACCGCTGTACGGATCAGATCGATCCCCACCCGTATATCCCGGGCATCGGCGGTAAACTTCGATACGAGGTCAAGGATCCCTGTCGGCATCACCCCCGGGTAGAGGCCCTGTTGCACCCGGTCGCTGAGGATCGCGTGGATCTCTGTCCGGGTATACGGCCAGAAGTTGACCTCATAAGGGTGGAAGACCGACCACACCGGCCCGTCGGCCTCAGCGCAGAGATCGCTCGTGACCGCAAAGACGCCGGCGCCCCGGATGTCGTCCCATCGCTCATAGAGCCGGAGGAGCTGGTAGAGGAGGATGTTGTAGGTGCCTGCGGCGATGAGGTAGTTGGCATCGTCCAGGCAGACCAGGAGGATGGTGTCCGTCTCGCGGAGCCGGGCGGCGATACCCTCCCTGACGTCGTCGAGGTGGCGGGAGGGAGGGGTATAGCCGAGGAGGCGGCCTGCGATGCAGCGGTAGACTGCAAGCAGGGTGTGGTTCTGCCGGCAGTTGACGTAGACCGGGACGATCGTCCGGGTGGCTTCCTCAACCCCGGCAAAGACCGTGCGGACGGTGGTGGTCTTCCCGGTTCCCGGGGGGCCGCGGAGGACGGCATTTCCCGGGGTTCCCCCCCGGAGGGCGGGGTTGATGAGGAAGGCAAGTTCCCGGGTCTGGGCATCGCGGTAGGCGAGGTGTTCGGGGAGGTAGGCGGGATCGAAGACATCGATATCCCGAAAGAGAGTCTGGTCGTGGCGAAGCGAATGACGCATAGAGTAACCTGGGGGGGAGGTTCTATTTATCCGGGCGGCGTGCGGGGTGAAAGTGAACGTGGGCATGTGCCCCTCCTCCCGGTGGGGCCGGGGTAGGTTTCGGGTTCGCTCTCGATTGCCGGTCGCCGGTCGCTGAAGGCCGGCAGGTTTTACCGCCGGGCCCCACGGTGGGGGTCTATGCGCCGGCGGCCTTTGGGGGCGGGCTATGTATCGGGCTCTGCCGGTCGTGCTTGCCGGCGGGGTTCTTGCGGCGGATGGCCGGGGGTTTGCGGGATAGGCATCTCGCACGGTTCCGGGTTGCCCCGGGCTTGCGCGGCCGCTGCAGCAAGGGGTATGCGGCGCGGGCCTGGTAGAGGCTTGCCGGGTTTTGCCGATCAACACCGGGTCGGCGAGGGGAGAGATCGGAGCGAGGGATGATGGCCGGGTCGAGCTGGCTTTTCTCTGGCAACGGGCATGGCGAAGGTTCGCGCCCGGGGTGGGGTAAAGGAGGGAGTTCGGGGGCGATCACATCTGTCGAGAGATCGTTATTGCCCTCCGGAGATATTGCACCCGAACTATTCGCTCACTTAGGGAATAGCTGCACCCCCAGCTTCTTTTCGAGGTTGCGTACCTTCTCCGGGACCTCGGTGATCTGGTCGAACCCCTCATAGGATACCCTCATCACCTTCGAGAAGATCAGTAAGACATCCCTGGGTGAGTACTCCGCCGTCAGGCCGGCCTTCTTGATACGTGCCAGCAACTTGCAGTAGAGATACAGGCAGAGGAATCCGACGAAGAGATGACCACAGACTGCACTCCGATCCGAAAGATACAGGACATCTGCCCGGATCTCATTCTTCAGCGTATCGAAGTGCTTCTCCACCAGATCACGGGTCTTGTAGAGTTCATAGATCTGCTGCAGCATCTCATCGAGGTTCGAGAGAAAGAGGATTCGGCCGGCGCGTTCCTCCTTCTCCCCGGCTAGCTCCTTCGTGATCGTGCCCTCACTGAGTCGCTCGAAGAGGGTCTTCCTCTCCTCGAGTCGCAGATCCTCATCCTCGAAGAGGTAGAGGGTTTTATCCCCGATCTCCCTCTTTCCACCTCGTATCAGGCGTTTGTGATATAGAAACCGGTCGCTCGGGTGGATCGGGGTTGCATAGTGGACACTGTCGCGACGGAGCGGGAGGAGGTATGAGCACTCACGGTTGCTGATCCCCTCGACCACCTTT
>JAGVUK010000186.1 GCA_019136335.1 Methanomicrobiales archaeon | reverse complement strand
CTTCCACCCCTTCACCCGGTTGAGGAGACCGAAGGATTCGTGGCGCCCCGGCGGCGGGGCCGGCACTGCAGGCTCCGCCCCGATCTCCTCCTCCGCCGCCGGCGGGGAGGATGTTGCCTCTGTGACCTCTTCTCCCGTTCTGCGCCGCTCGATCCGGTCAAGGAGCGCCCTGATTGGGTCCTCTCCGCCGGCTGCGCGCTGGTCCCCGGTATGCCCGGACCGGGCCACCGAGTCGATGAGCGAACGGATGCCCGCTCTCTTTGGCGCCGGCAAGGGCGGGGAGACCGGTACCTCGTCCGTCTCACCGGGGTCCGGCCCGGCGGTGTCCGGGACAGTCTCGTCCTGGATCTCCTCTTCACCGGACCGCATCGCCGGAGCGGAACCCTGCGGCTCCGCCAGGGTATCCCCGTTGTCGGAACCCGGGTCTCCGGATTGTGTAAGAAGATTCCTGACCGCTGTTATCAATTCACGCTCTTCATCCTCATTTGCTCGCATCCTCTGTGCCCCCAATATCAACGCATGTTTCTACCTGAGGTTCATGGAACTCGATGATGCACCGTGTCCGCTCTCCGGTTCGGTCCGAGACCACGCACATATAGCGCCCGTTCAGCAGCCGGAAACAGACTCTCCCCCCGGAGTCCGTCACATCGCTCGTGATGACAAGTTTTCCCTTCCGGATCGAGACGTGAGCCCCGGCGAGGGGTGCGCGGCTGTCCTGCACGGTCAGGCAGAGCACCCCCACCCGTTGCCGGTTAGGGGTGCCGATCGTCGGGATCTCAAGGCGGCCGTTCTTCTTTAAGTGGCTCTTCTCAAAGATCCTGCACCGCGCCACCAGCGCGTCGGCGATCGGCGGCGCCACCCGGTGGAGTTCGAACTCCTCCCTTCCGGTCAGGTGCAGGATCGCCGTATCGCCAAAGAGCGTCCCCTTCTCGTCGACAAAAATGGCACCGTCCGGTTCGCCCCCAAGGAGAACCAGGAAGAACGCGTGCGTCTGCTCTTTTGATGCCCCTATTCCGGTCAGGGAATGAACGGTACTGTAGTGCAGCAACTCGTCAAGAGTAAAACATCCCTCATACGCCGATTGCAGAAGGATCTCATCCATCAGGCCGTTTATATCCATGCACATCTTCAGGTGTGATATTCAGTGATTTTTATGCCGGAAAGGGGATTTTACCCCCCCTGCCACAATATACCACATCACTATGCTATTATTAATACCTTGTGATGACCCGATCCTGATTCCGGCAGACGTCCAGGTGAAAGTGGCCGATCAGGAAACCCCAAAGAGCCTGTTTGCGGGCGAGAACTTCGAGAGCACCCCCGGGTTTTGGGGAGAACCGCGGCCAGAAGGGTGGGGTGCCCGGAGCCGCCCGGGCCCGGGGCGGCCGTACAGGGTCTTACCGCCGCTCCGGCGGGTCCGCCCGGCAGAGAGAATCGCCAGAAATAAGAGATGAAAGGTGGATAACGTACCTGCCCATGACTCTTCCGCCCGTGGCATCCGTCCCGCTCATGATTGCAGCGGCCGCGATCGGCGTCACGCTCATGTACGCGTCGGTCCTTGACGCAAAAGAGCGGCGGGTGCCCCACAGGACCTGGCGCCCTGCGCTCATCATCGCGGTCCCGGCGGCCGCCTGGATATACGGGCTCGCCATCCTTGCAGACTGGCGGATAGCCGCAGGATATCTTGTTCTCGTCGCGGTCTTCTGTGGGTTCTTCTACCTCTTCCAGGCCGCGAACCTCTTTGGGGGTGCGGATGCGTATGCCCTCATCATCATCACCGCGTGCATCCCGTTCTTCCCGGTGGAGCCGTACTTCGGCACCCCGCCGTTAGGGTTCTTTCCGTTCACCGTGCTGACGAACGCCGTGCTCATCAACATCGCCGCACCCGTTGCAATACTCGCAAAGAACCTCTTCGAGGGGAACCGGGCCCCGCTGCCCTGCCTCTTTCTCGGCTTTCCCGTCGACGGGAAGACGATCCAGAACGAGTTCGGCTTTGTCATGGAAGATATCGAGGAAGAGGACGGAAGAATGGTCAGGCGGTTCGTCGGGTTTACCGGGTCGCTTGGGCGCATGGTGCGGGGAGAGCGACGCATCTACACAAAAGACCTCAGGCTGCATCCAAAAGACTACGAACGAGAGCTCGCCCTCTACCGGAAGGCCGGCAGGGTCTGGATATCCTACGGCATTCCGTTCATCATACCGATCACGGCGGGATTCCTGACGGCATTATTCATTGGAGATATCCTCTTTGTTATCATGACGACCTTTGCAGGAATGTGAATCAATATGGAGATACAATTCAACGACGATGGATTGGTGCCTGTCATCGTGCAGGAGAAACGGACCCGCGAGGTCCTGATGCTCGCCTACGCAAACGCTACAGCACTGGAACTCACCCGGACCACCGGGTATGCACATTACTACAGCCGGAGCCGGCGGAAACTCTGGAAGAAAGGGGAGGAGAGCGGACATGTCCAGCGGGTCTGCCGCATACTCGTCGACTGCGACGCAGACGCAGTCCTCTACGAGGTGGAACAGGCCGGTGCTGCCTGCCATACCGGCCACGCCTCGTGTTTTTACCGGACGGCGGATGGTGAGGAGATCGCCGGAATCGTCTTCGATCCGGAGAAGGTATACGCTAATAAGGGTGAATGACCTCATTACTATGGTGATTTTTTATGAAAATTGTACCCGATACCAGCGTCGTGATAGATGGGCGCATAACATCGCTGATAAAAACAGGAGAATATAAAGGCGCAACAATAATCATACCGGAAGCCGTCGTCGCCGAACTGGAAGCGCAGGCGAACCAGGGGCGGGAGATAGGGTTTTCCGGCCTGACCGAACTCCAGGAACTCTTCAGGATGTCGGCGGATACCATCATCGAGCTCCAGTTTTCCGGAGAGCGCCCGAGCCTCGACCAGGTGAAACTCTCAAGCGGCGGCGAGATCGACGCCCTGATCCGGAACGTCGCGATCGCGCACGGCGCCCGGTTCATCACGAGCGACCTCGTGCAGGCCGAGGTGGCAAAGGCGAAAGGGCTCGACGTCGTCTACTTACGGCCGCAGATAGGCGATTTCTCGCCGCTCTCGATCGACCAGTTCTTCGACGAGGAGACGGTCGCGGTCACCTTAAAAGAGCGGGCGTTGCCGGTTGCAAAGATAGGAAAACTCCGCGACGTCAGGCTCGTCACCCTCCGCGATACGCCGATGAACGAGTACGAGCTCCGGTCGATGGCGCAGGAACTCCTTGAGAGGGCAAAACGCGACCCGGACGGGTTCATCGAACTTGAGAAGCGGGGGATCACGGTCGTCCAGATCGGGTCGCTCCGGATATCGATCGCCCGGCGGCCGTTCTCGGACGGGATGGAGATCACGGTGGTGCGGCCGCTTGTGGACCTCTCGCTCGACGATTACGACATGGCGCCGGAGATCAAGCAGCGGATCCTCGGAAACCGCCGCGGCGTCCTGATTGCCGGCCCCCCGGGTGCGGGGAAGACCACGCTCGCCCAGAGCCTCGCGACGTTCCTTGCCGACCACGATTTCATCGTGAAGACGATGGAGGCGCCGCGGGACCTGCAGGTGCCCGACCACATCACCCAGTACACGGCGCTTGAGGGGAGCATGGCAAACACCGCCGAAGCCCTCCTGCTCGTCCGGCCCGACTACGTGATCTTTGATGAGATCCGGAAGAACGAGGACTTCAGCGTCTACGCCGACATGCGCCTCGCCGGGATGGGCATGGTCGGTGTGGTGCACGCCATGGAGGTGCACGACTGCCTCCAGCGGTTCTGCGACCGCGTGGACTACAGCATCCTGCCGCAGATCATCAACACCATCATCTTCGTCGTCCAGGGCGCGATCACGAAGATCTACGACCTCGAACTGACGATCAAGGCCCCCGAGGGCATGCCCGGCGAGACGCACGTCCGCCCGGTGATCGTCGTCCGCGACCACGCCCGGCGGGAGCCCGAGATCGAGATCTTCCGCTACGAGGGCGAGACCCTGGTGATGCCGCTCCTCCGGGGCGCCGCGGAGCCGCCGGTCGCCGCCCCCCCGGCGCCGGTCGCCGCCGCAGCCGCCGCAGCAGCAGCACCCGGGCCCGCGGAGAACGTCTCCTGGAAGGTTGCGGAAAAGGAGGTCCAGCGGGAGATCGGGCGGTACACGAGCGGCCCGGTCGAGGTCCGGATCATCAGCGACAACAAAGCCGTCGTCTACATCGAGGACAAGGACGTCCCGGCGGCGATCGGGAAGGGCGGCAAGAACGTCTCGGCGATCGTGAACAAACTCGGTATCGGGATCGACATCCGGCCGCGGAGCGAGCTTGAGGCGAAGAAGCCCGTCGAAGAGGAGATGCAGCTTGCCGGCGGCATCAGGATCCGCATCGACAAGAAACAGCTGACCATCATCTCCCCGGAGAACAAGGGCAAGATCGTCGACGTCTTTGCCGGGAAGGAGTACCTCTTCACGGCGACGGTGAACGAGGAGGGGGACATCCTCCTTGCGAAGAACAGCACGATCGCCCAGGAGATGATCAAACGCTACAACGAGGGGGAGACGATCCGGCTGCGGCCGGTATGAGGGGGGGCGAGATGACGAATGATCCAGACTTTGGAGGCATAGTGTGAGCGGACTGGATATGCGAAGCAATGAGCGGGAGTGCATCGCCCGGTGGGAACATGCGTTCGAGGCCGACCCGGCGATAGAGAAGGAGAAGTACTACCTGACCGTGGCCTACCCGTACCCGAGCGGGGCGATGCACGTCGGGCACGGGAGGACCTACATCGTCCCGGACGTCCTCGCCCGGTACCAGCGAATGAAGGGGAGACAGGTCCTCTTCCCGATGGCGTTCCACGTCACCGGCACCCCGGTCATCGGGATCTCAAAGCGGATTGCCAACGGTGACGGGAAGACGATCGGGCTCTACCGCGACCTCTACCGGGTGCCGCAGGACATCCTTGATAGGTTCATCAACCCGATGGAGATCGTCCGCTACTTCTCGGAGGAGTACCGGCGGGTGATGCAGAAGTCCGGGCTCTCGATCGACTGGCGGCGCCGGTTCATCACCGTCGACCCCCCGTACAGCAGGTTCATCGAGTGGCAATACGCGCACCTGCACGAGGAGGGGCACGTCGTCAGGGGCGCCCACCCGGTCAAGTACTGTCCCCAGTGCGAGAACCCGGTCGGCGACCACGACCTCCTCGAGGGCGACAAGGCCGAGATCATCCGGTTCACCCTGGTGGTCTTCCGGTGGGGCGATGCCCGGATCCCGTGCGCGACCCTCCGGCCTGAGACGATCTACGGTGTGACGAACCTCTGGGTGAACCCGGCCGCCACCTACGTGCGGGCGATGATCGACGGCAAGGAATGGATCGTAAGCCCGGAAGCGGCAGCGAAACTCGCCCTGCAGGACCACGAGGTCCTGGTGACGGAAAAGATCCCGGGAACTGTGCTCATCGACCAGACGGTTGCTCACCCGCTCTCCGGCGACGTCCCCGTCCTCCCGGCAACGTTTGTGGACCCGGATATGGGGACCGGGATCGTCATGAGCGTCCCCGCCCACGCACCCTTCGATTACATCGCGCTCCGCGACCTGCAAGAGCAGGGGAAGTACACGTCCATCGAACCTGTCCCGCTCATAGCCGTCGAGGGCTACGGCGAGATCCCGGCAAAGGACGCGGTCGAGCGGGCGGGCATCCACGACCAGAACGACCCCGGGATGGAGGCGCTCACCCAGGAGATCTACAGCGCGGAGTTCTCCCGCGGGAAGGTCTTTGAGAAGTACGGCGGGAGATCGGTGCGGGAGGCCCGCGACGACGTGGCGGCCCTGATGGTGGAGCGCTACGACTCGGTCCCGATGTATGACTTCGACAACCGCCTGGTGATCTGCCGGTGCGGCGGCAGGGTCTTTGTGAAGATCCTCCACGACCAGTGGTTCCTGGAGTACAGTGACCCGTGCTGGAAGGAGCAGGTCAAGACCCAGCTTGAGGAGATGGCGCTCGTCCCCCCCGAGGTCAGGGCCGAGTTCGTCCGGACGGTCGACTGGCTGAAGGACTGGGCCTGCACCCGGCGGGTGGGGCTCGGCACGAAACTCCCCTGGGACCCGACCTGGATCATCGAACCGCTCTCGGACTCGACGGTCTACATGGCCTACTACACGATCGCCCACCACTTAAAGGCCATCCCGCCGGAGAAACTGACGCCTGCGGTCTTTGATTACATCTTCTTCGGGGAAGGGTCGCCGGAGACCGTCGATAGGGAGACCCTTGATGCGATCCGGAGCGAGTTCCTCTACTGGTACCCCTACGACTACCGGTTCTCGGCAAAGGACCTCATATCGAACCACCTCACGTTCCAGCTCTTCCACCACCGGGCCATCTTCCCGCAGGAGCTGCAGCCCCGGGGCATGGTGGTCTTCGGGATGGGCCTCCTGAACGGGGCGAAGATGTCCTCAAGCAAAGGGAACGTCTTCCTGCTTGAGGACGCTCTCGAGGAGTTCGGCGCCGATACCGTCAGGATGTTCCTCGTCGGGAGCGCCGAGCCCTGGCAGGACTTCGACTGGAGAAACGAACTCGTCTCGTCGACCAGAAAACAGATCGAGCGGTTCTGGAACACGGTCAGCGAGGCAAAGCAGGCGGAAGGGGCCACGCTCATCGACGCCTGGCTCGAGAGCAGGCTCCAGCGCCGCATCGAGGGCGCCACTGCGGCGCTCGATTCGTTCCAGACCCGGCAGGCGCTCCAGGAGGCGTTCTTCGGCGTGGAGGCCGACCTGAAGTGGTACCGCCGCCGCCTGCCTGAGGGTGCCGGCGGCGGGGCGGTGCTGCAGGACCTCTGCCGCACATGGGTGCGCCTCCTCGCCCCCTTCATCCCCTTCACCTGCGAGGCGCTCTGGGGCGATCTCGGCGAGAGCGGCATGGTCTCCTTCGCCCCGTGGCCGGAGGCGGACGAGAGCCGGATCAACCCGGAGGTCGAACTCGCCGAGGAGCTCCTCGCGCGGACGGTCGAGGATATCGAGTCGATCTTGAAACTCATCCCGATGGAGGCGAAGTCCATCAGCCTCTTCGTCGCCCCGGCCTGGAAGCACGAGGCGTTCCGGATCATCGCCGCCTCGGCGGACAAGACGAGGGTGGTGCGGGAGATCATGCAGAACGAGGGTATGCGGAGACGCGGCCGGGAGGCGACGGACGCGGCGAAGCAGATCACGAAACTCGTCCTGAAACTGCCGCCCGACATCGTGAAGCAGCTCGCGGCGTCGTCCCTCGACGAGCAGGCGGTCCTCGAGGGCGCCCGGTCGTTCCTGGAGCACGAGTTCGGCGTGCCGGTGACGGTCAAGGATGCCGGGGAGAGCACCCACCCGAAGGCGGCGGCGGCCCTGCCGTTCAAGCCCGCGATCATGATCGAGTGAGTTACTCTTCTTTTTTTGAGGCACAGGCTCCGGGGCAGTGTGGGAGATCCCCGGGCCTCTTCGCATCTTTGCGCAAGACCCGGTCGACTCGCGATCGCACACCCCTCGCGTGACCCGGGCGTCCCCGGATCCGCACGTATCCTGGGTACCTGAAAAAGAGAGCCTGTTTTGGGGCCCGGAGATAAGAGATGCCGGGCCAAAGAGAGCAATCCGGTTAATCCGTTATCTTCTGGGTTTTCTTCGCCCGCTCTTTTGCGGTATACCCGGTCACCTGCTGGAGGTAGTTGCGGAACCGGCGGTTGGTGTCGATGATCGCATCGTCGTCGGCGTTCCTGTCCGCCTCGGTATCGATGATCAGCGTCTTGCCTTTTTCGCCGGACCAGACCTCAAGGCGCCGGAGCGCCCCGTAGGTGACGATGTAGTGGCCGTCGCCCGAGACTTCGGGCTCGAGCCCGAACTGGTCGCGGAGGCCCTGAACCATGGATTCTGCAAGATCTTTCGTGTATCCACGCTTGATCTGGTATTCCTGCATAATATTTTTAAGGGACAGCCAGCTATGTTAAACTAATCCGGAAGTGAGTGATTGATCCCATGGACGATATAAAGGTCGTATCGAAGGCGCTTGCCGGCGCCGACAAGACGGTGCTGATCGGGTTCCCCGGCAGCGGACTCGTTGGGAGTATTGCCCTGCAGTACCTCGTCGAGCAGATGGACTTCGAGCAGATTGGGGCGATCACGAGCAAGTACTTCCCGCCGGTCGCCCTCATGACGAGGGGCGTGATCAACGCCCCCGTACGCCTCTACGAGAAGGACGGTCTCGCTGCGATCATCTCCGACGTTCCCATCCACCCGATGATCTGCTATGAGGTGGCGAACGGCATCATGGACTGGCTCACCCAGTTCGGCATCAAGGAGGTCGCCACGATCGCAGGGATCATCACGAACGAGCCCGAGAAGAGGGTCTTCGGGGTCGCGACCAGCAGGGGGGTCCTCCAGCGGATCGAGGAACAGACGATCATTCTCCCCATGGGGAGCATATCCGGTATCGCGGCAAGCATCCTCACGGAGTGCAAGATCCGGGGCATTCCGGGGATCGGGCTCCTCGGGGAGACGGTGAACACCCCCGACCCGCGGTCCTCTGCGGCCACCATCGAGGTCTTAAACAGGATCTACAACCTCGACCTGGACGTCAAGCCGCTGCTTGAGCAGGCGGTGGAGATCGAGGCGGCGATGGCCCAGATCGCCGAACAGGTGCAGAAGACCGAGGGCGCGCCGAGAAGAGAGCAGCTGCCGATGTACGGGTGACGGTCAATGAAATACGCAGCGTTAACCGGAATCTCACCGTCGGTCATTGCCGAGCTCAAGACCGGGAGGGCACGCACCCTCGAGCTGAACAGCGCCCACAATATCATCACGCTGACCGAGGCCGCCCCGGGCGAGTGTATCTTCATGACGTCGGTCAACGAGGAGGATCTCTCGCCCGGGGACCCCGGGATCATGGTCGACCTTCTTGTCCTCAACATCAGCATGAAACGGGTCGAGTTCATCAACCCATCCTTCATCGAGGAGCGGGAGCGGATGTCGGCCCGGATCAAGGTCCAGTTCCGGGGAACGACCATCGCCCGCGATGTGGAAGGGCGCAAGTGGGGGGACCCGACCAAGGTCGAGGTCGTCAGGTCGGCATGTTACCGGGCCGGGTGAGACGCTCCCAATTTTTGACTCAGATGAAACCCTGTGCCGGTTCTGGTGAATCGTCCCCGGGATCGGCTTTTTTTTCTCGGGCTTATCCCCAGACACTGGACCGTGGTGGCTATCGCCATTGGAGGTGGCGGCTCGCGGGGAGGGGGACTTGCCCCCCTCCCCAGTCTTACCGGAGGCGATTCGCTGCAACCCCCACCCCGCCCGCGCTTCGCGCTCCTCCCCCGCCCCTTGGGGCGGGGGCAGTGCGTGGTGATACCCGGGGGGAAGCCGTGCCCGAGAGTGACTCTGGAGAAGGGTTCCCGGAGCCTGTCCCCGTACACTGGACCGTGGTGGCTATCACCCCCGGGGGAGGGGACCGGGGAGGGGGGCGGGCTCCCCTCCCCGCACGGGATACTCGCAATTCCCTTCCTATACCTCACCCCGCTCCGCCAAGCGTGCGCTCCTCTGATCCTTGCAGGGGCAGTTCATGGGGATACTGGGTGTAGCCCGGGACTGCGACCGCACCGAGCGGACAGGTGGAGGTTTCCAACAGAGCCCGATTTTCGAGTGTCCGGGCGCCCCGGGCCTCAAAGGGTTAATATCTCAAGACCGCCAAAATGTATGGGAATACCAGAGGGGTCTGTGGCTTAGCCAGGACATAGCGCCGGGCTTCTAACCCGGATGCCGAGGGTTCGAATCCCTCCAGGCCCGCTTTACCTCTTCTCGCGCCGCTCCACCCATAGTTTCAAATACCGGCGGGTGCCCAAAGGCTGCTCATGAAACGGGGCCCCATATCCACCGGGACGGCGACGATCTCTGCCATCGGGATGGCTGCGGTGCTGACCCTCGTTGTGGCTGGAGTCCTCCTGGTCCCCGGGGAAGGGGCGCCGGACGCAGGCCCGGCCCGATCCCTCTCCGCCCTCCCGGTGGAGGTCGTCGCCGGGTATGGCGACGGCGGGTCCGCGGATGCCCCGG
>JAGVUK010000163.1 GCA_019136335.1 Methanomicrobiales archaeon | reverse complement strand
TCCCCGCGGGGAGGGCTCTTTCCCCTCGTTCTCGATCGGGATCTGCTCCAGGCCATAGTCCCGGGCAAAGTAGGCCCACGACGGGTGGTAGACCATGATCTTCGTCACCCCGGATCGGGCAAGCGCCCCGGTGATCTCCCTATCCAGGGCATCGAGCTCCTCCAGGTAGGCGTCGGCGTTCCGGCGGTATTCATCGGCGTTCGCCGGGTCGACCTCGATGAACCCCTGGCAGATGTTTTCGACCATCACCTTCGCGTTCCGGGGGGAAACCCAGATGTGCGGGTCGGTCCCCCGGTGACCGTCCTCGCCGGTCGATATCAGGTCGATGCCGCGCGAGCAGTCGACGATGAGCATACCGTGGTTCAGGGCGGCGATCTTGTCTTTCCAGGCGAGTTCGAACTCTATTCCCGACCCCACCACGGCATACATGTCGGCCTTTGCGACGTCGGCAAGGATGCCCGGCGGCGGTTCGTAGGTGTGCGGGTCGGCCCCCGGCGGCACCAGCAGGACGACACGGGCGTGATCACCCCCCACCCGTTCCACGAACTCCTGCTCGGGCGGTATGGTGACCGCGACGACGATCTCCCCGTCCTGCTGGTGGCGGTCGGTTCCAATGCACCCCGCCGTGGCTGCTGTGAGCAGGAGGACTGCAAATGCGGCTGCAACGAGTGAACGGGAAGTGATATTGCCTCTATCCTGTGGTTCCATCTTCTCCGCCTCAAATTTGGTCTGAAGCTAAATTATGCCCCCCCCGGTTCTTCGAGGGGCAGCAGCAGCAGTGATCGTGCTCGATCTCCCCGCAGCCGCTCATCATCGGGTGCCCGAGCGACGTGCATATCCTGTTCGTGAGTTCTTTTGAGAAGCACTGCTCGATCTTCTTCGCTTCAATGCAGGCCTCGCCGGGCTCGAGGCCGTAGCGGCTGAGGACCAGGGCGACGATCCTGTGGCGGCGGATCAGGAACCGGGCATAGTCGGTGCCAAGAGTTGTGAGCCGCACCCCGTGGTAGGGCGACTGCTCGATGTAGCCCGCCTTTGCTATCTCTGCAAGCGTCTTTGTCGCCGTTGAGGGCGCGACCGAGAACCGGGCGGCAATCTCGGTCGTCTTCACGACATCCCCCTGCGTGTAGATGTATTTGAGGTATTCGGCCTTCTTTGAAGAGAGTTCGTGCCCGGTGATCCCCTGCATGAGAAGAGGATGGATCTTTTCAGGAGAAAAGTTTTCGGTGTGGCTAAACCCTGTGGCCGGTCCCGGGCGGGACCGGTTCGCCGACGACGTAGTGCCGCCGGTTCTCCGTGATCACCGCCCTCCCGGAGAACCC
Source organism: Methanomicrobiales archaeon (assembly GCA_019136335.1). Lineage (GTDB taxonomy): Archaea > Halobacteriota > Methanomicrobia > Methanomicrobiales > Methanoculleaceae > Methanoculleus. Next base: position 707 of record JAGVUK010000163.1, on the reverse strand, counting down.
GAGCGGCAGGTCCTCCTTGACGATGACGTTGAGGTAGCAGGGGTTGCGGCAGACGGTCGAGGAGGGCGCGTTCTTCTCGGTCGCGACGATCGAAGTCTCCCGACCCATCCAGCGCTCGTTGTAGCGGTCGTAGATCCGGTCCGCCTCGGCGAGCAGCGCCCGGGACCGGACTTTCCGTACCCGTTCGGGAAGATCTTTTAAGGCGGCGGCGGGCGTGCCGGGCCGCCGGGAGTAGCGGGTGACGTTCACCTTCACAAACGCCGCCCGTCGCAGGAGGTCAAGCGTCTGCCGGAAATCTTCGTCCGTCTCCCCGGGAAACCCGGTGATGAAGTCCGACGAGATCATCATGTCCGGATACTGTTCCCGGAACGCATCGACGATCCGGATAACGTCGGCCGCGCGGTAGCCGCGCTGCATCCGTTCGAGGACGGCGTCGGAGCCCGACTGGGCGGGGAGGTGGAGGAACCGAAAGATCTTATCGCTTGTGCAGGCGTCGACGAGAGGTTCGAGGATCCCGAGCACCGAGGCGGGGTGCATCATCCCCAATCGGACGGAGAATCGCCCGGGGATCTCCGCGATCGCCTGCAGGAGGTCGGGGAGCGACTCGCCCCGGTCGAGCCCCCAGGCGGCCACGTCCTGCCCGGTCAGCTGGATCTCATAGGCTCCCGACGCCACAAGGCGCCGGACGGCGTCGAGGATAGCTTCGG
>JAGVUK010000303.1 GCA_019136335.1 Methanomicrobiales archaeon | reverse complement strand
GCCCGGAGGATCTGCTGCATGTCGTCGATCGTCCGGATGCCGCCGCCGACGGTGAGCGGAAGGAAGAGCTCGTCTGCCGCCCGCTGGATCACGTCGATGATGGCGCCCCGCCCCTCTCTGGTGGCGGCGATATCGAGGAAGACCACCTCGTCCGCACCCTGCTCGTTGTAGCGCTGGGCCAGCGCGACGGGATCGCCCGCGTCGCGCAGGCCGACGAAGTGCGTGCCCTTGACAACCCGCCCGTCCTTGAGGTCCAGGCAGGGGATGATCCGCTTCGTCAGAACCATGCCTACTGGGTGGGAGGCGATGGGTGATGAGGGTTTCGGGGTGTGACGGGCGGGAGGACAGGTGCGTGAGCACAGCCGGGTGAGGGGGGGACAGGTATCCGGGCCTGCCCCTCCCCGGAGCCGCACCGGTACGCCGCGAGGAAAACTGCGGCCGTCCCCTCAGGTTTAAGTAATCCGGGAAGATACCTTTACAGGCAAACCGGAGGAATACCCGGGCGGGATAACGGGTCTGGTGGTTTCATGGAGTCTGGAGATCTTAAAATTGCATGGGCGCGGCAGTACATGCCCGTACTCTCGTCCATTCGGGAACGGTTTACCGAGGAGAAACCTTTCTCCGGCATGACCGTCGGCATGGCCCTCCATGTCGAGGCAAAGACTGCGGTGCTGGTCGAGACCCTGGCGGCAGGCGGCGCAGAGGTGTACATCACCGGGTGCAACCCCCTCTCGACCCAGGACGACGTCTCGGCGGCGCTCAACACCCGTGCGGGGGTTCACTCGTACGCCCGGCGGGGGGCCGGCGTCGGGGAGTATTACGCGGCCATCGATCGGGTGCTCGATGCCCGGCCTGCGATCACCATCGACGACGGCATGGACCTGATCCACCGCATCCACACCGAGCGGCGGGAGGTGCTGGACTCGGTCATCGGCGGGTGCGAGGAGACCACGACCGGCATCCACCGGCTCCGCGCGATGGCCCGGGACGGAGCGCTTAAATTCCCGGTCATCGCCGTCAACGACACCCCGATGAAGCACTTCTTCGACAACGTCCACGGCACCGGGGAGAGCTCGCTTGCATCGATCATGATCACGACAAACGTCCTCATCGCCGGCAAACGGCTCGTCGTCGCCGGTTACGGCTACTGCGGCCGGGGGCTTGCACAGAAGGCGCGGAGCCTCGGCGCCCGTGTCATCGTGACCGAGGTCGACCCGCGGAGGGCGCTCCAGGCGCATATGGACGGGTTCGATGTCATGACGATGGATGATGCGGCACCCCTCGGCGACATCTTCGCCACCACCACCGGCAACGTGGGCATCATCACGGGTCAGCACTTCCCGGGGATGAAGGACGGGGCCATCCTCGCGAACGCCGGTCACTTCAACGTCGAGATCGACGTCGAATGGCTCGCGTCACACGCGGACTCCGCCATCCACCGGGATGGCATCGACACCTACCTGCTCGGCGCCAAAGCCATCCACGTCCTTGCCGAGGGAAGGCTCGTGAACCTCGCAACGCCGAAAGGGATGGGCCACCCCATCGAGGTGATGGACCTGAGTTTCGCCGTCCAGGCGCTCTCCGCGGAGTTCATCGCAAAATGCGGCAAAAATCTTGCTCCCGGCGTGCACGACGTCCCGTCCGTCATCGACGAGGGGGTGGCACGGCTGAAACTTGCTGCGCTCGGTCTCTCGATCGATCGGTTGACGCCCGAGCAGGAGACGTATATGAGCAGCTGGACGATCGGGACGTAAGACAGGCCCAATCCTCCTTTTATAAAGAAAGCAGAAGGCCCCCGTTTCGGTGGGGCAGTCACGGCCCGGCGGGTCAACTCGTGGAAGAAGGCCGCGTAGCAGGCCTCCGGGGGGCGAACCGGTCCGGTAATGGTATGGTGATGCGGTCGCTCTCCGGGGAGCAGGCCGGCTCGCCCGGGCTGACCCGCTTCTCGTGTGCAACCTGCGCGAGGTCGGGATAGGGGTACCTCTGCCGTTCTGCTACTCGTGCCGAGGACTATCCCGGAGGGCGCGGTACTCTCCCTTCTGTCCAGGGGGCAGAGCAGAAACTTGGCTTATCCTCTCGCGCTCCCCGGATCGATCCGCATGAAGAGTCCTCACAAGCTCCCATTTTCGCTCGCTCCGATACTTTACCCCTGTTCCGGTGGCGCTGACCATGGGAATACCGCATCCTTTTAATATTCTCGCGGAATGTAAACAAAATTCCCTTGATATGGGGACGATGTACACTAAATTAAATATCTGGAGCCGTAACCCCTTATAGAACAGGTGTTTTTATGAAATCGTCAACCCCGGCAACTCTTGTTGCAGTAAGTCTTCTGATCATCGCCGGTCTCCTGGTTGCAGGGTGTACAACCACCCAGCAAACTCCCGAGCCGACAACCCTGACCGTCTTCACGGCCGCATCGCTTACGGGAGCCTTTACGGACATCGGCAAAGCCTACGAGGCAAAGAACACAGACGTCAAGGTCGACTTCGTCTTCGACGGTTCGCAGACCCTCCGCACCCAGGTCGAGCAGGGAGCGACCCCCGACATCTTCGTCTCTGCGAGCACGAAGCATATGAAAGCCCTCCAGGACGCCGGGTTCATGGACAACAGCACCGTGGCCCCGTTCCTTGGGAACAGCCTGGCCCTGATCGTCCCGGTCGATAACCCGGCAAAGATCACCGGTCTCGCCGACCTGGCAAACCCGGGCACAAAGATTGTCATCGGCACCAAGGACGTTCCCTTCGGCGACTACACCCGGCAGATGCTCGACAAGATGGCCGCCGACCCTGCATACGGCGAGGCGTATAAGGACGCTTTCATGGCGAACGTCATCTCCGAGGAGACCGCGGTGAGCAACGTCATGCCCAAACTGATCCTCGGCGAAGCAGACGCGGCGATCGTCTACAAATCGGACGTATCAAAGGACGACCGGGATAAACTGATACGGTTCGATATCCCGTCCGAGTACAACGTCGTGGCCACATACCCGCTCGGCATCCTTGCTGCATCGCCGCACAAGGCTGAAGCAGAGTCATTCATAGCATTCGTCCGGGGTCCGGACGGCAGCGCCATCCTGACAGATTATGGATTTGACCCGATTCCGGCAGGAAAGTGAGGTACTCCGGCACGGCAGCCGGACGCGACCGGGGAGGGTGGCACTCACCCTCCTCATCACCGCCCTTCTCTCGCTCTTCCTTCTCTTCGTCACGATACCGGTAGTCTCGCTCTTCCTGCGCATATCTCCGGAGGCGTTCTTCAGTTCGCTTGCCGAACCGGTGGTCCTCGATGCGCTCTCGCTCTCCCTCGTCACCGCGACGGTGAGCACGGTGATCGTCGTCCTCTTCGGGACGCCGCTTGCCCTGGTAAACGCCCGGCATGACTACCGCGGCAAGGTGATCGTCGACACTCTCACCGACCTTCCCATCGTCCTCCCGCCGGCGGTGGCGGGCATCGCGCTCTTGATGGCCTTCGGCCGCCGGGGCGTCGTCGGGCAGTACCTCGACCTCTTCGGCATCCATATTGCCTTCACCACCCTCGCGGTGGTCCTCGCCCAGGTCTTTGTGGCCTCGCCGTTCTACATCAGGCAGGCGAAGGCGAGTTTCGAGGCGGTCGACCGGCTTTACGAGGATGCAGCACGGACCCTTGGCGCGTCCCGCTGGACCGTCGCCCTCCGGATCACCATCCCGCTTGCGTGGGGCGGGCTTATCTCCGGGGCGATACTCTCGTTCGCCCGGGCTCTCGGAGAGTTCGGCGCCACGATCATGTTCGCCGGGAACTTCCAGGGCCGGACCCAGACGATGCCGCTTGCGATCTATACAACCATGCAGGGCGACCTTGACGCCGCGATCAGCCTCGCGATCATCCTTGTCCTCATATCATTTGCCGTGATCGCCGCGGTGAAGGTCGTCACCCGGAGGAGCGCCTGATGCTCTCCGTCCATGCCGTCCGGCAACTGCGGGATTTTGTCCTCGACGTCACGCTCCCGGTCAGGGAGGGTGAGACCCTCGTCCTCATCGGGGAGAACGGGTCGGGCAAGTCCACGGTGCTGAACCTGATCTCGGGCATCCTCACGCCTGACCGGGGCGAGATCGCTCTCGGAGGTCGGACGCTTTTTTCGTCCGGGAAACGGATCGACGTCCCCACGGAGAACCGGAACATCGGCCACCTCTTTCAGTCCTACGCCCTCTTCCCGCACATGACCGTCGCCGAGAACGTGGCGTTCGGCCTCCGGTGCCGGAAAGCTCCGAAGTCGGAGATCGCCCGGTGCGTGGCGGAGCAGCTTCAGGCGATGCACCTCTCCGACCTCGCGGACATCAACGTCGGCCGACTCTCGGGGGGACAGCGGCAGCGGGTGGCCCTCGCCCGGGCGCTGGTGCTCGAACCGGAGCTCCTCCTCCTCGACGAACCGCTCGCCGCCGTCGATATGCGGGCCCGGGGGGCGATGCGAAAGGAACTCCGAGAGCATATCCGGAACGCCGGCATCCCCTGTATCGTCGTCACCCACACCCTCCGCGACGTCCTCGAACTCGCGAACCGCATCTGCCTCCTCGAGGAAGGAAGGGTTGCGGCCGACGGGGCGCCGGAGGAGGTGCTCGGGATGCGGGAGAATGCGTTTATCGCGAGCTTTGCCGAGAGGTGAAGGAGGGCGCTTCCGGCGGGAGCGTCTCCTTCCGGCCGGAGGTTCCGAAACGACCTTCTACCCCGGGCGGCCATGAATGGTCATAGCATACCGTCCCCCCGGGATCTCTGGGTTTGCGGTGTCGTGCTGCCGGGGCAGATGTCGCCCCGTAAGGGGTGTTGTGATGAAGCAAGGGTACCTGCTGCTCCTGATACTGCTGACGGTCTTTGCTCTCGTACCGGGACCGGTTTCCGGAGAGGCTGCAGGCCGGGAGATCCCCATCGAATATTCGTTCAACGAGTCGCACTCACAGATATACGCGCGGATGCTGGAGCAGAACGCAACCCTCGGCGAGTATTACGAGCAGGTCTGCCCCGAATTCCTGGAGAGCATGCCCCCGGAGGTGAGGGCCCACGTCTACAACACGACGATGCTCCGGCACGAGCCTCCCGGCGGTGACAGGGTGCTCGTACCGCCCCTGGTAAGGGGGAAGGTCGCCATTGCTGCCGCACCGTCTGTGTTCTCGGTGAGCGGAATGCACTTCGGCCTCATTGGTGCCGGCATCCTTGGCCTGCTCGCGGCGGCCTGGCTGATCCGGCAGCGGGTCCGTAACCGGAAGGAGTGAGCCTCACTGCGGGCGGCGTGCCGGACCACGCGCGCAGTAAAGATACTCCTGTGCATACCCGGCATACTCCCCGAAGTAGTCCCGCGCGAACCGCCGGATCCTCTCGTAATCTGCCGGGGTGCAACTCTTCCCGGCAATGTCAGGCAGGTAGGTCTCCGCCACGATCCGGCGTATCCAGACATCGACCGGGAACGCCTCAAAAAACCCGAACGCAAAGAGCAGCACGCAGTCCGCCGCCTTCGGCCCGACGCCCTTAAATCGCATAAGCGCTTGCCGTGCATCCTCGAAGGGAAGAGCCGCTATCCGCTCCGCCCAGTCGGGGTGCTCCGCCACAACGGCGGCAGCTTCGTGGACGTACTCCGTCCTGTAGCCGAGCCTGCAGTCCCACAGGTTTGCAGGGGAGGCCGCCGCGAGCGCCTCCGGTTCCGGGAACGCGTACGCCGTTCCTGCCGCCCCGTCCGCCGGTCTCCCGTAGCGCTCCGCCATGAGCGCGACTCGCCGCTTTACCGCCGGGATGTTCGTGTTCGTGGCGCAGATGTACGAGACCAGGCACTCCCACGGCTGTTGCCTGACGAGGCGTAGGCCGCGGCACTCCCGGATCGCGGCACCGATCGCCGGGTCGCGGTCGATGGACGAGAGGACGGCGGGCAGGTCCTGGTCGAGCCGGAAGTAGTCGCGGACGAACGCCGCATCCGCCCCCAGAAACGTGAGACGGTCTGCATCCTGCCGTATCCGGACGGCCCGGCCGTCGACGACGCCCTGCCACCACCCGTCCGCCTTCTCCCAGCGGAAGGCCTGCCCGCAGGCGAGTGTCCGGTCGAGGTCGAACGGCTGGTCCGGCGGAAGCGTGATCGTCGTCATGGTCCTATCGGTATCGGAACGTTGCGTTTTAGAAAAAAGTATGGATATCCGGGATTACGCTTGCTTCTCTTTCAGCTCCCGGTAGACGCAGGACTGCACGTCCTGGCCTAACTTCCCGATCGCGTCCGCCCGGCAGCGTGCACAGTGGCGCATCTGCTTGATGAACGGGGCGCACCGGTCCTGCATCTCCCGCTTATCCTTCTGGGTGGGCGGGGTTATTCCGGCGAACTTGTACTGCGGGATGAGCGGAATGACGTTGAAGGTGAACGCCCCCATCTCGCCGACTTTCTTTGCGATCTCCGGGATATGCTCGTCGTTGATCCCGGGGATGTAGACGGTGTTTATCTTGACGAACATCTTCTTCGCAACCGCCATCTCGATCCCCTTCATCTGCTGGGAGAGAAGGAGTTCCGCAGCCTCGCGCCCGTGGTACTTCTTCCCCCCGTACTCGATCCAGGAGTAGATCTTCTCCCCGATCGCAGGGTCGATGGCGTTGAGCGTGACCGTAACGTTCCCGACGTCGTACTTCGCCAGTTCCTCGATCGACTCCGGGAGCATGAGGCCGTTTGTGCTGATGCACATGATCAGGTGCGGGAACTCCTCGTGGACCAGCCTGAGCGCCTCAAACGTCTCGGGGTTTGCGAGCGGCTCGCCCGGTCCTGCGATGCCGATCACTTTCACGTAGGGGTGCTCCTTGATAACCTTCTTGACCAGGTCGAGTGCCTCCCCTGGCGGGAGGACCCGGCTCGTCACACCCGGCCGGCTCTCGTTCACGCAGTCGAAGTCTCGCACACAGTAGTTGCACTGGATGTTGCACTTCGGGGCGACGGGGAGGTGGCACCGCCCGAAGGTGTGGCATGCTTTGTCGGAGTAGCAGGGATGCTCGCTGATCTTGCGGAGCTGCTCCGGATCGTAGGGGACCTCTCTGCCCTGGACCGTCGCGGTTCGGTAAGATTCATCGGCCATAATCCATGATCTATGCGCCGGAGGATGTTATATACTGATGGGTGCCGGCCGCCTGCCGGGTGATCCGATGCCTACTCCAGAAAAAGGTGGCGGGTCAGGCCGCCTGCCGGGTGAGATCGAGTGGGGCAGCCTCCGCCTCCCGGGCACCTGTCTCCTCGCCTATGCCGAACCGTTCTTCCGCCGCCTTCAGGATCCGCCCGAGCATCTCGGGGTGTGGCCGTCCCAGCACCAGCCGGGGTTCGGGTTGACCTCGAGGAGTTTCGGGTTGCCGTGCTCGTCCAGGCGCCAGTCGAACCGGCAGTAGTCGCGGCACTCCAGGCGCTCGAAAAGGGCGAGGCAGCAGCGCACGACCACCTTCTCGGTCTCCTCGGGGAGATTTGCCGGCCGTGACACAATCTTCCAGTACGGCGAGTCCGGGAGCCACTTTGCTTCGTAACCGCAGAGCCGGGGGAGTTCCGGAGGCAGGGCGGAGTAGTCCTCCTCGGTGATGGGGAGCACCGTATAGTAGCCCGACGGGTTCCCGATAATGCCGACACTGATGTCCTTGCCCGTGAGGAACTCCTCGACAAGGAGCGACTGGCTGTACCCGATCGTCGTCCGCAGGGAACTGATGATATCGGAGAGTTCCTCGATGGTGTGGGCGATGCTCTTTTGCGTGATGCCGTAGGAGGAGTCGCCGGAGTTGGGCTTGACGATCACCGGGAACGTTACCCCGATGTCGTAGGTGCGGTCGCCGGAAGTGATGAAGCAGGCGTCCGGCACCGGGATCCCCATCTCCTTCGCGACGCCCCGCACGAGTGATTTGTCGTAGCAGAACGCAAGTGACTGCGGCGCGGATCCCGTGTACGGGATGTCGAGCAACTCCAGGAGCGCCGGCACGTGGAGTTCTTTTCTCGGGTCGTTGTTGAACCCCTCGTCACAGAGGTTGAAGATGTAGTCCACCTTACCCTTCAGTTTCGTGAGGTCCTGGATCATGGTGTCGTGCTTGCAGAGGTAGGTGAACCGGTAGCCTTTGAGCTCCCGGAGTGCCGCCTTCATCTGGTCGATGGTGTAGAAATCGTCGTCGTCAAAGACGCAGGACGGCTTCAGGGCGTCGGGCTTGGTCGGGTCGCCGAGCATCACCGCGACATGTTTTGCCCTCTCCTGCCCTTTTGTCTTCGCCGTCGTCCATTCTTTCCTGACGACCGCGGTGACGATGTGGCGCCGCTCCATCATGCCGAGGTCCTGGTTCCGCTGCGATTCCGTGGCGATCTCGTGGAAGGCGATGCCGGAGAAGCCCGCCCGTTCCAGGAGCCGCTGGAGTGCCTCGGGGGTGTAGAGGCGTTCGGCATAGAACTGGTCGGCCACGACGCCCTTATTGACATCGGTGATCACCTCCCTTGAGATCAGGCGCTGTTCGTCGAGCGAGAGGGACCGTTCACGGCAGACGAACATCGTGCGGTCGATCCATTCCCACGATCGGGGCTGGAAATGACCTTTGAGGTACTCCCCATCGGCCACATCCAGGAGCACCCGTCCCCAGGGTTTGAGGATGCGCCGGAGCTCGGTGAGGATCCGCAGGTCTTCCTCGACGGAGTCGAAGTAGCCGAAACTGTTCCCGAGGACGAGGACGACGTCGTAGGTGTCGGTCCGGTACGGCAATCGGCGTGCGTCTCCTTCCCGGAACCTGACCTGTAGTCCCTCCCTCTTCGCGGTCGATCGGGCTCGCTGGATCAGGTAATGCGACTGGTCGAGGCCTTCGGCATTATAGCCCCTGCGCGCGAGTTCGAGGGTGTGCCTGCCCTGGCCGCAACAGAGGTCGAGGATCTTCTCGTCGGGCCCAAGGTGCAGAATCCGGGCGACCCGGTCGATCTCTCTCCCGGTGATCCCCTGGTCGTCGACGACGTCGCCGTCGGTCTTCAGGTAGAGGTGGTTAAAGATGCGCCTCCACCAGTCGGATTTCACATGCTCTTCAAGGTTCGGGACTGGACCGATCGTCCGCCTGTCCCGGGCTTTTCCCTTCCGTCTACTATCCGGGGGTTCATCCGTGTGGATCTCGTCTGTCATGCTGGGCCACTCATCCTGGTCCCGTCTCCGGGACAGAATCGACATTTCGTCCGGTTACAAAAGAGACTGGTTACGTGCACCATAGTTGGGTGATCATTCGGTAGGAGGGTATCGATAAAAGCATTGTGTCATGGATCTCTCCGCCGGAATGAACTGCCGTCTTACCCGGGATTTTCGCGCCCCGGAAGTCCCGCCGCACGCGCCGGGATGGCAGGATGGGGGTGAGCAGGGCGTACCAGGGTGGAACCCGCCGGATCCTATGAGACGCACCTATATATGCCGGCAGGTAATTGTATATGTGCAGACTATCTGCATGGTTGAAGTATATGGATGAGAGATATTCAAGCAGGGGCCCCCGCTCGTTCCAGGACCGCCCCCGCGAGTTCCATAAGGCGGTCTGTTCCGACTGCGGCAAAGCGTGCGAAGTTCCTTTCAAGCCGACCGAGGGCAGACCCGTCTATTGCCGCGACTGCCTCCCGAAGCACAGGAAACCCCGTTACTGAGTCGTTTAGTGAATACGGTTTCTCAACGTGAGTGAAATTCCAATGGAAGAGAGATATCCGAGCAGGGGCCCCCGCTCGTTCCAGGACCGCCCCCGCGAGTTCCATAAGGCAGTCTGTTCCGACTGCGGCAAAGCGTGCGAAGTTCCTTTCAAGCCGACCGAGGGCAGACCCGTCTATTGCCGCGACTGCCTGCCGAAGCACAGAAAACCCAGATTCTAATCTCTTTTTTTGCACATACAGAGTGCGCCCATTGCACGGTGAGCGTCAAGGCTCCCTCCTCTCATCGCGCCGGGCTGATACATCTCTTCAGCTCCACGGATCCCGCACGCCCCGGAGGGTCTGCCCCGGTGAGCAGAATCCTATCCGTCACACGATGAGCCGTCTCTTCATCAGCCTGATGGCGAGGACGAAGAAGAGCGCGGTGGCGACCGCGATCCAGGCGAGGTTGAGGAGATTTGCCGGCGCAAACGCCGGGAGGGTGATCGCCCGGTTGATGCTGACGACGTGCGTGAGCGGGAGCACGGCGAGGGCGAAGTACTGGATCGGCTCCGGGAGCAGGTCGAGGGGAAAGAACGTCCCCGAGAAGAGGAACATCGGGGTGATGAAGAGGAACGCGGGATAGTTCAGCGCGTCGATGCTCGGCGTGATCGCCGTGAAGCACATCGCGATGCTCGCAAAGAGGAGGCCGGCAAGGTACGCAAAGGGGATGAGGAGCAGGGATGAGGGCATGGCCACGACGCCGAAGAGGAGGAGCACCGGGAGCATCAGCGTCGCGTAGATCATTCCCCGGGTGGCGCCCCAGAGCATCTCTCCCGCGATCACCTCGTCGATGCTGACCGGTGTCGCGATGACGGCGTCAAACGTCTTCTGGTAATACATCCGGACGAACGACGAGTAGGTGCACTCGAAGAAGGACGAGTACATCACCGAGACCGAGACGAGCGCGGGTGCGATGAAGACGGGATAGGGTATCCCGTCGATGGACTCGATGTACGTCCCGAGGCCGAATCCCAGGGCCAGAAGGTAGAGGACCGGTTCGACGAAGGGCGGGATGAAGTTCACCCGGTAGGTCCTGAGGAAGGCGTCCCAGTTCCTCCGCCAGACGCTGCGCACCCTCTCAGTGATATCGATCATCCTCTCCTCACTCCCGCAGGCTCCGGCCGGTCAACCGGAGGAAGACGTCCTCAAGGGTCGCCGGACGAACCGTAACCGCCTCGTGCCGGCAGACCTCGAGCAGTTCGCGTGCCACGTCGTGAGGACGGTTCGTGAAGACCTGGATCGCACCGTCGGCAAGGTCGTAGTCCAGCCCGAGCCCGTCCAGGCAGACGAGCACTGCTGGTGTCTGCTCCACCTCGACGACGTCGCTCCCGGCGTGTTCCCGGATGAGATCCGCCGGGGCACCCTCGACGAGGATCTTGCCGTGATCCATGATCACCAGCCGATCGCAGAGACGTTCCGCTTCGTCCAGGTAGTGCGTGGTGAGGACGAGGGTGTTTCCTTCTGCCCGGAGGCTCCTGAGTTTCTCCCAGATCAGGTGCCGGGCCTGCGGGTCAAGCCCGATGGTGGGTTCGTCGAGGATGAGCAGTTCGGGTGCATTGATGAGGGCCCGGGCGATGATCAGCCGCCGTTTCATCCCGCCTGAGAGCTTGTCGATCACTACGTCCCGTTTCTCTTCAAGCTGCATGAACGCGAGGAGTTCTTCTGCCCGCCGCTCCGCCTCCCGTTTCGGGATGCCGAAGTAGCGGGCGTAGACCAGCAGGTTCCGGTAGGCCGAGAAGTCCGGGTCGAGGTTGGTCTCCTGCGGCACCACGCCAAGACGGCTCTTGATCTCCCGCTGACGGGTATCCACGTCCATGCCGAGGACCTCGAGGGTTCCGCTGGTCTTAGGGGAGACGCACTGGATCATCTTCATGGTCGTCGTCTTTCCCGCCCCGTTCGGCCCGAGGAATCCGAAGACCTCGCCCTCCCCGACCCGGAAAGTGATATGGTCGACCGCGATGAGATCTCCAAACCGCTTCTCGAGATCGCGCGCTACGATGACGTCGCTGATTGCCTGTTCCTCCTGATGAGTCAGTGGCGTCGTGCAAGTACAACATTCTTTCGCTTGCTCGTCCCTCCTCTCTTCCCGCTCCCCATTCCCGGAGGGAGGCCAAAATCCCCCTCCGCGCGAGCGGCCTTTGCCCGGTTTCATGCCTGTTCTTCCCGGGAAAAGCGAACCCCCGCCCGGTATGTCTGTATTCGATCCCGCATTCTTTTTGAACAGGGAAATCTAATTACAGTAATTCGTACGTTCCTCTGGTGCCCGGGCACATACCGCCTGCCGTCCCCTCTGCACAACTCCGGTGCGCCGGAGCGGGGTGGTTCACAGGGATGGGTCCGGGCACCGGGGAGGTGCGGGGCTACAGCGATACCATGACGGAAAGTGCCGAAGAGAAAGGTGCGAGGATGAACAGGGCCGTATACCCGTCCGATATTGTCTACGTCGGTTCGACGGGTAACCGGGGCCGGGGAGTATTTGCCCGCAGGGAGATCGCGGCCGGTGAGTTGATCGAGGTCTGCCCGGTGATCGCGATGGACGGGACGGATGAGCAGGGGCTCCTTGACCGGACGCGCCTCTTTAACTACTACTTCGCCTGGGGGCAGCACGAGGAGTCGGCAGCCGTGGCGCTGGGCTACGGGTCGCTCTATAACCACTCCTACCATGCGAATGCGGACCACGTCCGCGATGTTGCCGGCGGCGAGATCCGCATCTACGCCTGCCGGGCCATCCGGGAGGGCGAGGAGATCACCATCAACTACGGCGGCCGGCCCGACTGCCCCGACCCTGTCTGGTTCGATGTGGTGGAGGAGGAGCGATAACTCCATTTTCTGCCTGCAGATCCCCTCTTCCTCGTGCCGATCACCGCCTTCCGGTGTTTGGCGACGGTATCTTGCGGTGTCCGGGCGGGGTATCTGTCATGACTCCATCGGTGTTGCGCCCGGAACCGTGACCGTTCGCTTTCCCGGCACCGCCCGACTGCGGTTGCTCCCGGATGGCGCACGGCGTCTGCCGATATTACGGGACGGGGGCGGGGGCAGCGTTCCGGCCCCTCCGGGCAACTCCGGCGGATGCGCCCATATCTCCAGTGGAAATCAGGGGGTTTGCCAAAATATCCCCGGATCATTGAATTTTTCTCCCGCCTCCATACCGGCTGCCGGTCCCTGGGACCGTCCCTCCGGCCGTGCGGGCCGCCTGGAAACGCCCTTTAATTTGAGGGTTTTTCAGGAATTTGAGAGTGTTTCTGAGATATCTCGGCGGGGTATCGGGGAAGCGGGGGCATGAGAACGGGGGTGTGGCCCGGGGTTTCCGGGTCCTGCCTGCAGGAGCCATGCCGGTTGTTATCCGGTGCGGGAGCCCCATCGCTGGATGGCCGGTTGCAACTGCCCCGTCTGCACAGTCTCCCCTCGGGTTGCTGTCACCATGGCATCCGCGGTCGCTGTGGGGATGAGGGCCGAGAAGATCAGGGTTGCGATATCGTGCGTGAGAGGGGGCGGGGCGCAAGCTCCCCCGCCCTGCCTCCCTGCTGTTTTGGGAGTTGCGTACCAACCTGCGGCTGCCTGCGGAGTGTAACCGGGCCCGGGAAAAAACCGCATGATGCCCACAGGGCCACATGCATACCGGATGAAAAAGGGGGGGGCATTTTCATACGAAAGGGTGAGTTTTTCTCAGTCGATGGCGACCATGACCTCTGTCGACTTGACCACGGCGTAGACCTTCTTGCCGACGGTAAGCCCGAGGTTCTCCACGGCCTTTTTGGTGATGACCGAGGTGATCTCACCGCCGCCGTCCAGTGCGATGGTGACCTCGGCGGTGACCACGCCTAAATCAATCTTCTTTACTTTCCCGGGGAGTTGGTTTCGCGCACTTAACTTCATGATGCACCATAGTGCTGGTTTACGGTCTGGACGATATAAGTTTCGGTCTTTGAAACCCCTATGCAGACGTGTGCCGCAGAAAACGGAGCTCCCGTGTGCGAACAGGCAAACCGGCACCAGGAGTGAAGACTCCCAACGCCGGGTTCCGGTGCCGGCCTGGTCGGAAGAGCGCGTGAGGATCTGCAGTGAAGACCGGCTCCGGGCGCTCGAACGGCGCACTGAGAAACCCGAAGGACTGGATTGATAATCAAAAAAGCTGGCTGGACGGTGCTTAGCCGGCAGTGCCGTGCTGCGATGGGCCTGGCCGGATTCGAACCGGCGATCTCTGCCGTGTAAGGGCAGCGTCATGACCAGCTAGACCACAAGCCCCGTGGATGCCTTACAGTGTTTCGCACCGGGAGGGATAAACGTTGTTGCCTGCCGGGGGCTTCGGGCACGGGGCACTCTCCGAAAAGAGGTTCCCGGGAACTGTATCGAATACTCTAGCAAGGTGCCTCGCTTTCCGCATCCGGAGGCGGCCCCGCGCCTCCGCCGCCCTCCCCCCGGTGCTGCCCTCTGAAAATAATGGGAGGAGGGTTCAGATGAACCCGAAGGACTTCAGCGTCACGTCGGGGTTGACGGCTCCCACGTGGTAGACAACACCCTCGGAGACCTCGTTGATGACGACCTCGGCCGGGGAGAAGAGCGAGGTATCGATCTGGTAGAAGTCGAATTTGGCTTCCTTGAAGATCTCGTAGAACGGTTTTCCGTATCCCCGGGACTTGTTGCTCGGGATTTTGTCAAGGTAGTCCTTGATCTCCGGGGCGTTCATCGTCAGCATGATGCTGCCATGGTAGATCGTGGCGTCGTTGGTGCTGCCCATCGCCTTCGTGCCGTCCTTCTTGACGGGGGCGATCGGGGCATGGCCGATACCGGCGGTGATCTTCCTTGTGTCAAAGCCAAGCTCGTTCAACTTGTAGACCGCAGTCTCGACGCAGCGGCCGGCAACCTGGACCGAACCGACGATCGAGGCCGTGGGGGCGACAACCGCGCAGGTGTTCGCCACATCCACATCACAGGCATCGGCGATCTTCTCCATCACGCCAGCGTTCGGGAGATGGTCGCTCTCAAGGGCGATGACCGCATAATCGAACTCGTCCTCGTAGTCGATGACCTCGTAGGTGTGCTTCGGCTTTAAGGAGAGCGCCCGTGCAGGGCCGCTACCCATGGCGAAGTACTTGTTGACGTTGACCGTCCAGCCCGCTTTCTGGGCGCCGAGGCATGCGATGGCCGGGAAGTCGGTGCTGACCTCGATGAACGGGATCGGGATATCCCGGATCCGGCCCATCGTTATGTCGACTTCACCGAGTCCGCCCATGCAGATCTCGGTGAACCGTCTTCCTGCCAGGTACCCGCCGGTGGTGCTGACGCCGCAGTCTACGATGCGTGCCCCGTTGTCAAGCTCGTGCGGGACGGCATGGAACTCCTCGGCGTATTCGAAGAGTTCTTCAAAAATATCCAGTGCCAGTTCGTTTACGCTGAGCATGTGGAAAACCTCATCAGAATACAAACGGTGGCAGAATAGATAAGGATTATGAAACCGAAGTCTGCTCCTGCCGCAGGTGCTTCAGCACGCGATCCGGATCGTAGCGGAGGCTGATCAGCCGTGTCCGTCCCCTTCCCTGGCGATAATGGAGGTTTAAGAGCCGCATCGCGTCGAACTTCTGGACCATCTTGTAGTACCTGGTATAACTTATCCCCGCCTTCTCCCTGACAAAATGGTAGACTTCGCCGGCGTTCATCTCCTGGTCATCACGGACCGCCATCTCCGCGATCCTGCCGAGCACCTCCCGCTCCTCAGCCCTGAGCGCCCGGAGCGAGTACGCGAGGTGCAGGTACCGGGAAACCTCGTAAGCCTTGCAGATATCCTCTCGTTCGATAGAACGGCGGGCCGCTTTCTCGGCGCTCAGGGTCGCCCGCTTCAGGAGGTCGATGCCGACGCGGAGGTCGCCGCTCTTCATCGTCTGCTCTACCACAAGATCCAGCATCTCGGGCCGGAGGACGTTCGGGTAGAGCCCCTGCAGGACCCGCTCCTCGAGGATCCCATGGACCTCCTCCCCCGAGTAGGGGGGGAAGTATATCTCGGTGGGCCGGAAGACCGACGCCACGCGGGCATCCACCTCGGTCTGCAGGCTGACGGACATGTCGCTGACGATGGCGACGACGCCGATCCGGACGCCGGGATAGGCCTCGTGGGAACGGAGCAGGGGATAGAGGACGTCGTTGATCTCGTTATTATAGAGGAGGTAGTTTGCGTCGTCGAGCCCCACCAGGAGCACCTGCTCATCACGCAGGAGGGCCCGGGCTATGGCATCGAAGATCTGTTTGAACGATACGCCTGAGGCCGGCGGCAGGTGCCCGAAAACCCGCCGGTAGATCTGCGAGAAGACGGCGAACCTGGTGTTATCGATCTGGCAGTTGATGTAGACGGGGAGCAGCCGCTTTGTGGCCTCTTCGATCTCGGCAAAGACTTTCCTGACGCTCGTCGTCTTCCCCGTACCCGGGAGGCCCCGGCAGACGGTATTGAGGGGCCGTCCCCCCCGGAGGCCCGGCCGGACCTGGAACGCGAGCTCCCGGATCTGCGCGTCGCGGTGGTTGAACTGCTCGGGGACGTAATCGATCTCGAAGACCTCGGGGTCACGAAAGAGCGTCTCGTCCCACATGAGCAGGCTCCTCTTCATGATACAATCCTCGGGTATTGTAGTATATATATCCTCCAGGTTGTTGTTTCCTCATCGTGCGGGTCTGGCAGGCGTTACGGGTGCTCCATGCATTTCTTGCAGAGTTTCTTGCTCATGAACAGCTGGGAGAGTTTCGCCTGCGATTTCGTCACTTCTGCCCCGCACATCTCGCAGACGTCCTCTGCCGGGGCTCCGGGCGGCTTTGCCGCGGCGGTTTCCCGTTGAGGCACCGGCACGGGCGGTGCCTGTTCCCGGGCTGCCTCCGGCTGAGAAGCCCCCTTCTCTCCCGGTTGAACGGGTGGTTCGGGAACCCGGAGCGGCTCAGGGCGCTCCGGCGCCGGCGGGATTGCCGCCTCGATGGTGCCGGCAGGAGGACAGGTTTTCTCCTCCTCTCCGTGTGCCGGTTCAGCCACGGGGATCGCCGCCGCTGCCGTCCCGGCAGGTTGCGTCTCCGGCACCGGCCGCGCAGTCGGTGCCTGCGGTTCTGCGGGCCGGGCTTTCAGGACGCGCCGGCGGTATGCGTCAACCCGCTCGGCAGTCGCCGGATCCCCGCGCCCGAGCCGGGCAAGCATCCCGTCGAGGAACGTGATAAGGTCGTCTACATCCTCACGGGTTTCTACATCGCCCTCAACCTCGAGGCGGAGGTTTTCGTAGTTCTCGAGGTTGATGGTGATCCCGATGGTGACTTCCTTCTTTCCGGGCATATGCTAATAATTATTGTTTTTCTTATATACAATTCCACCGGCGCCCGGAATCGCCGCGCTATCCGGTCAATCCGGCCCTTCTTCCCCGTCCTCTGCACCCGGCAGCGGCCCGCGCCGTGGATCGGTGATCCAGAGGAGAATGGGCGTTTTTTCCGGTATCCAGCCCCGTTCCTTTCCCGGCAGCCCGGCGTGCAGGCGAAACCCGTGCCGGCTCTGTCGCCAGGAGTGCCTGAAACCGGGATCCGCGAGTGGTGTGCCGATCTCCTCACCCATCACTTTTTATAATGCCACGGCTATACCAGCCGTGCCCCGGTTGCGCCGGGCCGTCCGGTTGTGGCAGCGGGACCGGCTTACGGAGTGTTATGACGACCCGCCTGCTTGAAAGATCGGGAGACCTGCCCGGCCCGTGCCGGCCGATCGCTCTCCTGGCCGGCGCGGTCATCTGCCTCCTGCTCGCCCAGGGCGTTGCTGCAATGCCCCTCTTTGTGGCGGCAGGCGACAGCGGCCCGGCGGCAAAGGCACAGGCAAATTACACCTGTGACGGGATAGACGACCAGGTGGAGATCCAGGCGGCGCTTGCCGCTCTGCCGGACGGCGGTACGGTTGCCCTCTCCGGAGGCACGTTCAACTGCTCCGGGAGCCTCGTTCCCCCGGCAGGCGCGACGCTCCGCGGGGAGGGGCCGGATAAGACGATCCTTCTGTTCCGCGAGAACGGGATGCTCAACATCTCGGAGGAGCGTGTCACCCTGGACGGGTTTCACATCACGGGGAGCGGTTATAAAAATATGAGCACGGAAACCACGCTCGATCTCAGCAGGTGGCTTGGCGTCCTCACCATCTATGCCAGTCATACGAAGGTTCACAACGTCACGGGCACCGCCGATGCAAGTATCCAGGCGGTCTTCCTCCTGCTCCACAACCCGAACGTCTACGCCCCCATCCTCGAAGACGTTGAGTTCACGAACTGCCGGGCCGCGGACACCGGGACCTACGGGTTCCTCCACAACGCCTGGGGATCGGAGAACACGACGATTAAAGATGTCCGCTACGAGAACTGCGCTGCGGTCAACTGCGGCAGGTACGGGGCGTTCAACGCCTGGGTGACCGGGTTTGACTTTGCCGAACAGAACAACATCGAGGGCCTCAGGGTGAGCAACTGTTTCGCCGAGGGGAGCCTGGAGTCCGGGTTCCACTTCGAGTGGGACCCAAAGAAGCGGGACTGCGTCTTTATCAACTGCGTGAGCAAGGATAACGGGCAGAAACCCTGGCCCGACACCTATCTGGTGGGCGGCCCGGACTACTTCGGGGCTGGTTTCTACCTCCCCGGCGGGCGGGTATCCCTGGTAAACTGCCGGGCCGAGGGAAACAGGGCGTTCGGGTTTTTTGTCGGCAACCCGGACGGGATGCTCCTGTACAACTGCACCGAGAACGGCACCGGGAGCCGCCCGGTCGTCGGCCGGTCTGCGCGACCCATCGCTTACTGCATACTCCAATCGCTGCCGGTCACGAAGAACCCGTCCATCGTGATGGACCACTGCAGCAGCCTCGGCACGAACGGGTGGGGCCTCTTCATCTGCGGTGCGTCGAACGTGCTCATCAGGGACTTCACCATGACGGATCCGGCAGGCATCGAGGGTATCGGGGCGATGCTGGGGTGCCCCGGGGACGAACTCCAGGTGAATTCGACGATCAAGGCGGGCATCTCCAACTCGACCATCGATCTTGCTGCATCGGGGAGCCGGCCACAGACGCTGAT
>JAGVUK010000206.1 GCA_019136335.1 Methanomicrobiales archaeon | reverse complement strand
GATAATGAGTAAGTATGAACCCTACAAACGCTGAAGCACCCAGGAACGCTGAAGCGTACTGTCTTCTTCACCGATAGCCGTGCGAAAAAGAACGTCACTGTTTTCGACACCACATTGCGCGACGGTGAACAAACACCGGGCATCTCATTCACGCGTGAAGAGAAACTCGGTATTGCAGAGCATCTCTCGAACATAGGAGTCCACACCATCGAAGCGGGCTTTCCCGCGTCCTCCGCAGCCGAGCACGAGATCGTCAGAGCCATCAGGGGCCTCGATCTGTCCGCGCAGGTATGCGGCCTCGCGCGATCGCTCCCGGCCGATGTCGATGCGTGCATCGACTGCGACGTCGATATGGTCCACGTCTTCATCCCGACGTCCGACGTCCAGCGCGAGTACACCATCAGAAAGACCCGTGAACAGGTCCTCGCGGCCACCGGCGACATCATCACGTACGTCCGCGACCACGTCGGCCAGTGTATGTTCTCCGCCATGGACGCCACGAGGACCGACTGGGATTACCTGATGGAGGTCTACCGCGTCGCGGTGGATGCGGGAGCGACGATCATCAACGTCCCCGATACCGTCGGCGTGATCACCCCGACAGCCATGAAACACCTCATCACCCGGATCGGCCGGGAGGTAAACTGCCCGATCGACGTCCACTGCCACAACGACTTCGGGCTTGCGGTGGCAAACACCATCGCGGCGGTCGAGGGCGGCGCCTCCCAGGTGCAGGTGACGGTGAACGGCATCGGCGAACGGGCGGGGAACGCCGATCTCGCGCAGACGGTGATGATCCTCTCATCCATCTACGGGATCGAGACCGGCATCAGGACGACAAGCCTCGTCGAGACCTCAAGGCTCGTCTCACGCTACGCCGGGATGAGCATCCCCGCCATACAACCGGTCGTCGGCGAGAACGCCTTCGCCCACGAGAGCGGGATCCACTCCCACGGCGTGATCACGCGGTCGGACACCTTCGAGCCCGGGATCATGACACCGGAGATGGTCGGTCACCGCCGCAGGCTGAAACTCGGCAAACACGCCGGCAGGCATGCGGTCAGGCAGATGCTCGCCGAGGCGCACATGGAGCCCGACGACGCGCAGCTCGACGAGATCATCCTGCGCGTGAAGGCGATTGCCGGCAAGGGCAAGCGGGTGACGGACGCGGACCTCTACGAGATCGCGGAGAGCGTCATGCAGGTTGCTCCCGACGAGAAGACCCTGGAACTCCGGGACGTCGCCGTCATGACCGGCAACCACGTCATCCCGACGGCGAGCGTCAGGGCGACCGTCGAGGGAGTTGAGCACGTCTTCTCGAGCATCGGCAACGGGCCGGTGGATGCGGCCGTCCGGGCGATCCTCGGGATCATCCCGGCCCCGGTCCACTTAAAGGAGTTCAACATCGAGGCGATCTCCGGGGGCACCGATGCCCTCGGGCACGTCACCATCACCGTCGAAGACGAGCGGGGCCGGGTATTCGATGCCAGCGCCTCAAGCGACGACATCATCCTCGCATCGGTCGAGGCGGTGATCAACGCGATCAACCTCGTCTGCCGGACGCAGAAGAACGACAAAAGGCGGGAAGAGTGAATATCTCACTCCTTCTCGCTCGATAAAAAAAATCCGGGTTCAGGCGGCGCCGGGAGGCTGCTGTTTGCCTTCCAGCGCTCCCCGGATCTGTGAGGAGAGCTGCTCGAACCTGCCCTGCAGGGCCTTCTCCTGCTTTTCAAGTGACTTGACCCGGAGTTCGAGCGTCTCGATCCGCTCGTTTAAGGAAGCGAGCACCTGTTCCCTGCTCTTCTGCATCATGACGCTGCCGACGTTCATGAAGACCGCCGCATCCTCGGGGACGTCGCCGAGATCCTCGACCGCCCGCCTGGCTTCGCGGATCGTCAGTTCGTACTGCGCTTTCTGTGAGACCACAGTCTGCAGCTGCTGCTGCATCTGCTGGAGCATCGCCAGCTGGTTCTGGACTTTCGGTGGAATACTCTCCATATTCATCAATCCTCCTTGAATGGGACGGGGATCAGTA
>JAGVUK010000157.1 GCA_019136335.1 Methanomicrobiales archaeon | reverse complement strand
ATCGACCACGAGCTCGAGCACCTGGCCGGGCGGGAGATCGCCGGAGAGGAACTCCGGGTCTTCCGGTTCGGGTGAGCGCCTTCGCGCATCTCGCGCGAGGCTGCATCGCCCATCCGCACCCGTTAACTCCCGTGGTGCCGCGGAAGTTCGCGAAGCCCGGTGGATGGGTTTGCAACTCCCCATCAAGGCAACGCGCTCCCGGGCCCCCTGAATGCATCGATTCCAGATGAACAGACCGTATCCGGCCTTCGTCCCATCCCCTACGGAGCGCCCCCCTCTGTCCCCCCACCCCGCCCGCGCTGCGCAGGGGGATACCCGTACGCTGCTTCGGTAGCCCCCACCCCGCCCGCGCTTCGCGCTCCTCCCCCGCCCGGGGGGCGGGGGCAGTGCGTGGCGATATCCAGTGGGAAGCCGTGCCAGGGGGTGGTGCTGGCAGCGGTTTTCCGGAGAGCGGGGGAGAGCCAGAACCCGGTTTTCCAGGTTTGTCCCGGTACACTGGACCGTGGTGGCTATCGCCACGGGGGAGGGAACCGGGGAGGGGGCTTCCCCTCCCCGCAGGCGGGTACCCGTACGTTCCTCCTCGAAGCCCCCGCCCCCCGATCGATACCCTCCTCCGTCGAGAGTGCCGGTAATTGAGAATCGTTGCACTGAGCAGCAGACACCGGCGATTCGTCCCGGACCGCACACACTCGCTACGGGTTTTCCCGGCTCGAGCCCCACAAACCCCGGATCGGCCCGCCGGTCCTGTACTTGCTTGAATGCCGGCGGATTTCGTGATGTTTACCGGTCACGGAGTTGTAGATCCGCTCCTTTCCGGCAGGCTGTGTCGACATGCCATCTCCCCCGCGCAGCCCGTATATCCTCAGAGAGGTCCTTCTTGCTGCAGGCCACGCCCGCGGTCGGCGGCCCCCGGGCTGATCGCCGGCGCCCCTGAAAAAAAGATTGGTTGTAATGACTCCCGTCAGGCCTTCACGAACCGGCTCTTTGCCGCGCCGCAGCGGGGGCATCGCCAGCTCGCCGGGAGGTCTGCGAATGCTGTATTCGGTTTAATGCCGTTCGCTGAGTCCCCGATAGCAGGGTTGTAGATGTAACCGCAGAGGGTGCATCGGTATGAATCCATAGCTGGTACTCCTCGTTCCCCCGGTCGCGAGGCCGACGGGGTTGTACGATCTTATTTGTCCCCGAGCAGGGATAAGCGCTCCGGTCAGGGGTCGGGAAAAGAGAGTTCCCGCCCGGTGCAGCCGTCAAGGACGATCGAGCGCTCCCCGTTCTCCGATGCGAACCCTATCCGGTAGACCGGGTAGTAGATCGTGTCGAACCCGACGATCTCCGCCGTCGGCTCAAGCCCCTTCAGGATGGTCCGGAGCGAGGACTCCGTGACCTTCTCCTCAAGGGGCGCCTCCCGCAACGGCTCCACCGGGAGGTCCGCCCCCGGCCGGAGGGTGGCGAGCCCCGGGACCTCCGTCGCGAGCAGGGGGACGTAGACCACCGTATCGCCCACCGTCTTCATCGTGGTGACGAGTTTCGCCGCCTCAAGACTTTTGATCGCCTTCTTCACCACGCCCGGGGAAAGAAGGGTATCGGCCTCGATCTCGACCAGTGTCGAGCCGCCGTTCGCAAGATTGGCAACGATCCTCACCGCGGCCTCATCGAGCCCCAGGAGCTCCGAGAACCCCGGCCGGACCTTCAGCCCCCGGTCCACCTCGACGATGCAGCCGGTAAGCCCGTCAATGACGAACGACGCCGTCTTCGTCGCCTTCCGTATGAGCCCGCCGACGTAGCGGACCTCCACCCGGTGAAGCGGCCGGTAGACCCGTTCCCCCGAGATGATCCGCTCTTCGGGCGCGAGGACCCGGAACCGGCGCCTGCGCTTCCCCTTCGCGATGTCGAGCGCCTCCTCGCGGAGCAGGACCGGGACGACGGCGTTCCCGGCGGGCGGCGGGTCTGCCGGGTCCTCCCGGGGGCAGGGACACGGGCCGGCCCGGGCCGGCGGCGCGGCCACGAGCCGGGGCGTCACCCCCCGGTGCTTCGTCACCCGGGCCCCAAACCGCATCCGCACCTTCTCCCGCGAGAGAGAGCCCATCACGAAGAACTCCCCGGGCTCAAGCTCCGCGAGCTCTTCGACCTCCCGGCGGGACGAGAAGAAGAGGCCGACCGCTTTTAAGTCGTTCTCGATCGAGAGCTTCCCGATGATCTGGCTGTTGCACTGCGAGAGGACGTTCTTTGCGACAAGCGACGGTCGCTGCGTCGCGACTAAGAGGCCGAGCCCGCGTTTGCGCCCCCGGCGGGATATCTCCTCGATCTTCTTGATCGAGGTCCCCGCCTGGGGGATGAACTTGTCCGCCTCCTCCACGATCAGGAGGTACGGCTGCTTCAACCGGCTCTCCAGGTCGTAGAGGATCTCTGCAAACTTCGCCACCTCATCACGCATATCGATCTCCGAGACGTCGAAGATCACCGCCGTCCGGGAGCAGATCGCGTCCTGCATCAGGCTCCGAATGTCCGCCTTCCCGATCTCCGCGTCGCAGCCGTCGCCCGAGCCGATCCAGAGGAGGGAAAACCGGTCCTTGAGCGAGAAGTACTCGCCCTCCGTATCGATGAGGCAGAACCCGATCCCCGCCTCAAGGAGCCGCTCGCAGAGGACCGCGATGCCCCAGCTCTTCCCGGCGCCCGACTGCGCGATGATGCAGGTCCTTCCCGTGACCAGTTCCTGTGCATCGACGGCCATCTCCCGGTCGCCGGCCTTCCCGATGACGAGGTCCATCCGATCAGATGATCACAGGATGCCCGGGGTTTTAACGCTTCCCTTCGGCTCCAGGGGAGCCTGTTTCCGTATTGAGCGGAAATTTGCCCTCATTTGTTCCGGCGGAGCGACAGAATGACCCCGAAGACCGAGAGGACACCGAACGCGAGGAAGATCAGGTGCACGCTCCTCAGGAACTCGGGGAATATCGCCGGCGTGACGGCAGTCGACCCCATGATGAACGCAAAGACCACGAGGACCGCCCCCATGCTCAGCATCATGCCAAGCGATCGCATCATCGCCGTCATCGCCGACGCGCTCCCGTAGAACCTCTTTTCGACGCAGCCCATGATGGCGGTGGTGTTCGGGGACGAAAAAAGCCCGACCCCCACGCCCAGGAGGACCAGGAGGGCGAGGATCGCGCCGACCGGCGTCGTATCGCCGAGCATCGAGAGGCCGAAGAGGCCCACGGCCGATATGGCCATCCCCACCGAGGCGACGTGCCCGGGCTGTATCCGGTCGGCGAGGCGGCCCGCCACCGGGGCGACGAAGACCTGGATGACCGGCTGCACGAGGAGGAGGGTGCCGGCGGCGACGGGTTCGTAGCCCCGGATGTACTGGAGGTAGAGGGAGAGGAGGAACCCGACCGCGTAGGTGGCGCTGTAGTTGATCAGGGCGGCGGCGTTCGATGCTGCAAAGACCCGGTTCGACGAGAGGAGCGAGACCGGGAGGAGGGGACTCGGGTGCCGGCGCTCCACCAGGTAGAAGGCCACCCCGAGCACGAGCGCCGCAAAGAGGAGCACCACGCCGCGCGGGGTGGTCGCCGAGGCCAGCCCCAGGAAGAGGCAGAGGATCAGGGCGGAGGAGAGGACCAGGCCCGGGACGTCGAAGTGCTCCTGGTGCCGGTCGTTCAGGAACACCGGGAACTTTTTGGCGTAGATGAGGACCGGGACGGCAAGGAGCGCGGTCACGATGAAGATGCTCCGCCAGCCAAGGAACTGGGTCAGGGCGCCCCCGAGGAACGGCCCGAGGGAGAGCCCGGCGTAGACGGCGGTGGTGTTGAGCCCGATCGCGTAGCCCCGCTCGCCGGGCGGGTAGAGGTGGGTGATCAGGGCCACGCTGTTTGCGTAGATCATGGCGCCGCCGACCCCCTGCAGGAACCGGAAGGCGAGGAGCATGCCGATCGTGGGCGTGAAGATGGTGAGGAGGGCTCCGGCGGTGTAGACGACGATCCCGGCCATGAAGACGGTGACCCTTCCCCGGGAGTCGCCGAGCCTTCCTCCGGGGAGGAGGAAGATGACCGACGCAAGGAGGTAGGCGCTCGAGACCCAGGCGAGCGTGGCGGCGTCGGCAGCGAACTCGGCCCCGATGGAGGGCAGGGCGAGGTTGATCGCGGTGCCCGTGAACGGGTTTAAGAACGTGGCGATCGTGATGAGCGCCAGGATGAATCTTCGCGAATACGAGTGCCCGTCTTCCTGCTCCACCGTCGTCCCCCGGCAGGAGGTCCGCGACCTCTCGGTCCGGCTCATCCTGCTGCTCGGCGTGGCAAGCCTCTGCGGGAGCCTGGTCTCGAACGGCGCCCGGTCCGTCACCGGCCCTTACCTCCTCCACCTCGGGGGGAGCGCGGCCGTCGTCGGGCTGGTCGCCGGGTTCGGCGAGTTCGTAGGGTATGCCCTGCGATCGGTCACCGGCGGCTACGTCGACCGGGACCGCGGTTACTGGAAGGTGGTGATAGCCGGCTACGGCCTCCTCGCCGCCATCCCGCTGCTTGCCGTTGCCGGGCGGTGGGAGACCGCGGCCGTCCTCATCATCGCCGAGCGGGTCGGAAAAGCCGTCAGGACGCCGGCACGGGACATGATCCTCTCCCACGCGACGACGACCGTCGGGCGGGGGTGGGGGTTTGGGGTCCACAAGGCGCTCGACCAGGTCGGTGCGGTCATAGGGCCCCTCGTCATGGTCGCCGCCCTCGCCCTCACCGGCGGCTACGCCGAGGGGTTTCTCCTGCTCGGCGTTCCTCTCGCCGGGGTTGCGCTGGTCCTCTTCTTCGCGCGGTCGGCGGTGCCGAAGCCGGGACGCCGCCTCCGCGATGGTGGTCTCGGTCGTGGTGGCGCTGCTCGTCGGGCGGGTCTTCGACCGCACCGGCACCCACATCCTCCTCACCATCCCGGTTCTCAGCACGCTGACGGTCCTCCTTGCCTTCTCGCCCGACCCCGGCGTGGCGCTCGCGGGATCGCTCGCCTGGGGGGCGGGGATCGGGATCTTTGAGACCGCGCTCCGGGCGTCGATCGCCGAGTCGACGACGGCGGCCCGGAGGGGGGAGGTCTACGGCACCGTGAGCGCGGTCTTTGGGACGGCGTGGTTCGTCGGGAGTGCCGTGATGGGCATCCTCTACGACGTCTCGATCGGGTATATCGTCGCCTACGTCGTCATCGCCGAGGCCGCGGCGGTGGCCGCCTACCTCCTGATGTACCGTTCCCGCATCGTGGTGCGGCTCCAGGAGGGGCTCGGGAACCTCATACCGTGATCCGTCCCTTGAGCGCCCCGCCGACGGCACCGGGGGTCCCGACGGAGAGGGAAAGGGTGAAGAGGAGGGTGCCGCCGGGAAGACGGGATGTATAACGAGCACGAAGAGGGGGGCCGCGAGCGTGGAGAGCCAGTACAGGCCTGTCTCCTCTGCCGGTCCTCGCCCCAGGGCTGAGAAGAGACGGGGAGGGACGACCCTCCCCGCGTTACCGCCGGATCACACCGGCGATGGCGCCGCCGATCAGGGAGAGGAGCCCCTGGTAGACGAACGCCACGACGATGATGACGAGCGACGTCCCGAGGCCGGCGACGAACCCGAACGCCCCGAGGAGGACCGTGCCGCCGACAAGGAGCAGCACCGCGATGACGATGGCGCCGAGGATGCCGGCAAGCAGCCCGGCCAGCGCGCCGTTCCCGATCCCGCCCCGGACCATCCAGCCGGCGACGAACCCCCCGACCAGCGGGCCGATGACCGGCAGCAGGAAGCCGAGGATCAGCCCCACGAGCCACCCGACGATGACCCCTACCCAGAAGTTTTCTGCCATACCCTTCACCGCCGGGAGTTCCGGAGATGTAGTATATAAGTGTTAGGGTATGGCGCCGGTCACCGCCGGATCCGGGTCCCTGACCGCCCGGCAAGGGCGGCGGCGGCCGAATCGAGCGATGCGATGGTGGCCCGCTCCCCTCCGGCCTCAAGGAACCTGATCGCTGCCTCGACCTTCGGCCCCATGCTCCCGGGCGGGAAGTGCCCCGCCGTGAGGTGCTCCCGCGCCTCATGAACCGTCATACCGTGGATATCCTGCCGGTCCGGCTGCCCGTAGTTCAGGGCAACATACTCGACGTCGGTCAGGATCAGGAGGTCGTCGGCGCCGACGATCCGGGCAAGAAGCGCCGCCGTGCGGTCTTTGTCCACCACCGCCTCGACGCCGCGGAGGGTGCCCCCCGGGCCCACGACCACCGGGACGCCCCCGCCGCCCGCGGCGATCACGATCACCCCGGCCGAGAAGAGCCGGAGGATCACCTCGCCCTCGACGAGGTTGATGGGGCGCGGCGAGGGGACCACCCGCCGGTAGCCTCTTCCCGGGATCTGCACCATCCGCCAGCCCTTCTCCTCCCGGAGCCTTCTCGCCTGCAAGGCCGTATAGAACGGGCCGATGGGTTTTTCCGGGTTCCCGAACGCCGGATCGCCGTCGTCCACCAGGGTCTGGGTGAGCACCGTCGCGACCGGGCGGTCGAGCCCGGCTGCCCGGAGGGCCTCCTGCATCGATTGCTGGAGCAGGTAACCGATCATCCCCTGGCTCTCCGCCCCGCAGACGTCGAGCGGCATCGCCGGGAGGGTATCCTTCGCGAGCTCGTTCCTGAGGAGGATATCCCCCACCTGCGGGCCGTTCCCGTGGGTGACGGCGACAGAATAGCCGGCGGCTGCGATCTCCGCGATCTGGCGCGATGCCCGCCGGACGTTCGCGATCTGCTCTGCGGCCGTCCCCGTCTGGTTGTGCTGCAGGATGGCGTTCCCGCCGAGCGCGACAACAACAGTCTTTCCTGACATCCGGCTACCCCCGCTCCAGCGCACAGGTCATGCAGTGCGGGCCCCCGTAGCCCCCCGTCAGGTTCTCAAGGTGGAGCGGCCAGACCTCGACGCCGTGCCGGGAGAACTCCTTCCGGTGCGGGAAGAACCGGCCGGCACCCCGGATCCGGCGGTAGTCCTCCTCGGCATGGCGGAGGAGCCGCCCGTAGCGGTGGGGATCGCGCGCGGCCTTCCGTTCCAGGTTCTGGAGCACCGTCTGCATCACCCGCTCCCCCTCGACCGCAAGGATGCTCCCGTCGCGGATGCAGAGGACGTTTGCGGCGTAGGAGAGCTGCTCCAGGATCGAGAGGTCGATCACCGCAAACCCTTTCGCCCGGATGTAGTCGTCGAGGCTCACGGTCTCGCCCGACCGCACATAGCCCTCGCCCGTCCTGTGGTAGACGTCGACCTCTGCCCGCCGGAGGAGGACCCCCGAGCCGATCACGACACCGCTGCCCGCGACGTTGAAGTAGGTGTCGAGGTGCATATCGACCATGGGGTCGGGCCGGTCGCCCGGGATGAGCGGGTGGCCCGGCTGGTGGACGACGCCGATCTCGTCAAACCCCGGATCGAAACCGAGGAACTGACTGACCCCGGCCGGGTTCGTCCGGTCCCCGGTGCCGACGAGGGCGAACTCCCCCATCGGCATGAAGTCGCCGCCCTCAAACGTCCCGGGCTCCTCAACCGTCCCGGCGACCGGGATGCCGAGGATGTCCCAGAGGAACCGGGTGATCCCGGGCTCCCGCAACCGCTGTTGTTTTGCCGGCCGGCCGACGACGAGGCCGCGGCCGGTCACCGCCTGCTGGTCGCGCATGAAGTAGAGGTTCGCGAGCGGCTCCTGCCCCGGCACCCGGACGTCCACCCCGCCGCCGGTGCTCCCCCGTCCCACCTCGATGACCGGGTTTAAGAGGAGGAGGGTGAAGAAGTGCAGCGAGTCGAGGGCGTCGGCGTTCTGCTCCATGCTCCGGCGGGCCTCCGCCACCTCCGCGCGGCCGCCCCGGAGGGTGACTGTCTCGTGCGCCCAATCGACGAGCCGCCGGCGCACCGCCGGATCGCGGTCGGCGGCATCAAGGATCGTCTCCTTGAGCCGCAGCACCCGGACCCCGAACTCCTCACGGAGGGTGCGCACGAGGGTGTCGTGCTCCCGGCGCGCCTCGTAGCGGCTGAACGCCCGCTCGTAGAGCGCCGCATACGGCTCCAGCAACCCGAAGAACATCTCGATCCCCGGCCGGTGGACGGCCACCTTCCGGAGCGGCTCCCACTCCGCCCGTAATCCTTCTGCCATCGCGCTCATCGCTCCCGCAGGGGACCCATAAAGAAGTTCGCGATCATCATCCGGGCGGGGGCCGCCGCAGCAGGCACCCGATTTTCCCGCCCGCCGGCGGCGAAATTGAGACCAGAACAGACGAAAGAAGCGTGTTTACCATAGAAGAGGAGCTCTGTGTACCGATCCATCTGTAGGGATTCTCTCGCCGGAGATCGGATAAACCTGTCGCGGCGAGGCCCCTTCCACCCTATCCGGGATACCCGGCGGGCAAAACCGCAACGATTATCATTCGGGGAAACAACCGACTCACAAGAAATATTATTCACCCGGTACGAGGAGGTGTTTCCATGAGGATACGACGCTACAAACCCCCTATCTCGACGACCACGCGACCGTTCCGGACGGTGCGGCGACTGCAGCGCAACCCGACCTACACCCCGCTCATGACCGGCCCGGTGGTGAACGCCCTCGTGCTCGCCGCCCTCTCGGCGACATCGGCCATGTCGGGGTTGACCCTCGGGTTCTGCATACGCCTCGCGGGCCTGTGAGGCCCGCCGCCGCCTCTTTTTCCGCTCACAGCCCGATGACGTCCATCACCTGGAGCCCGAACCGGACCATCCCCGACCGTAGCGTCCCGAGCAGGGTGTTGCCCTCGATCGTGACGGTGCCGTTCCTCATCGCCGCCCGGAACGTGTCAAACGGCCGGTCGGAGGCCATGACCTCCTCCACCGTCGCCCTGTCGGTCGTCACCGTGACGATCGGGTCGGGGCAGCCTTTTGCGTCGAACGAAACGATCTTCCGGCCGTGGAAGGTGATCCCGATGACCAGGACGCCGTCGGGGGACTCGATGTAGAGGTTGACCTTCTCGTTCTCAAACGGCCCGGTCACCCATCCTGGGAGCCGGCCGGCATACTCGTTGTAGGTCAGGGTGTACTCCCGCATCGCAAAGAGGAGGTTCACCTCCGCCGGCGTCAGGTCGGTGTTGGCGACGACGAGCCCGTCTGCCGCCGGCACAAGCGCCAGCGCGAGGAGGAGGAGGCAGAGGGAGGCCCGGGCGGCCGGGGTCACCGCCGTTCTCCCGCCCGCTCCCCGAACTCTTGCGCGCCGGCGCCGGGAGCGGTGCTCCGCCGGGACCGGGGCCGGGTATCGCCGGCAGGGATGAGCAAACAGTAGCCGCACATACGTCTCTCTGGAGGGATGGGGGAGTTTTGGTATTTGAGCATACCTATCCGGGCCGGCCCATGAGCGGCTGCCGGCGCGGTTTTTCCGTGCAGGCTCGCGGCGGGGAGAGCGGGGCGGGGACCGCGCGGCTCTCCGGGCGGCGCGCCGGAGAACGGGAGGGAAAGGGAAATATGAGAGCACCGTACATGAGGGTGTACAAGCGCGGGCGGGACCGGACGGTGACCGATGGGCGGGGATGATATCATCGAGGTGCGGGACCTCGAACATGCATTCAACGGGTTTTGGGCGGTGCGCGGCATCAGTTTCACCGTCCGGAAAGGCGAGATCTTCTCGTTCCTCGGCCCGAACGGCGCGGGAAAGAGCACCACCATCAACATCCTGACAACGCTCCTCCCCCTCCAGAAAGGCACGGTGCGGGTGGCCGGCCACGACGTCGCCCGGGAGCCCGGGCGGGTCAGGGAGGCGATCGGGATCGTCTTCCAGGACGACGTCCTCGACCGCGACCTCACCGTCTGGGAGACGATGGAGTTCCACGGGCGGCTCTACTCGATCCCCCGCGACGAGCGCAAGAAGCGGATCGACGAGATGCTCACGGTCGTGGAACTCGAAGCGAAGCGGAACGAGCGGACGAAGAACCTCTCCGGCGGGATGAAACGGCGGCTCCAGATCGCGCGGGGTCTCCTGACCCGGCCGGAGGTCCTCTTCCTCGACGAACCGACGCAGGGGCTCGACCCCCAGACGCGGATGCGGATGTGGGACTACATCCGGGGGGTGAACGCGGCCGGGACGACGATATTCATGACGACGCACTACATGGAGGAGGCCGATATGCTCTCGGACCGGATCAGCATCATCGACCACGGCAGGATCATCATCTCCGGCACCCCGGAGGAGCTCAAGAACACCCTCGGCGAGGACGTCGTCTACCTCGAGACCGGCGACGACGCAAAAGCCCGGGAGGCTCTCCAGGGGATCGGGGAGATCCGGTCGGTCACGGAGTCGCCCCGCGGCCTCTCGATCACGATATCGGCCGACGGGAGCCACTGTCTCCCGCGGATCGTCGAGCGGGTGCGCGACGCCGGGATCGATATCGCGAGCGTGAACCTCAAGAAACCGACGATGGACGACGTCTTCGTCCACTACACCGGCAGGGAACTGCGCGATACGGGGGCGTGAACGGGGGTGGCCTGGGAGTTCCTCACCGTCTACTGGCGGGAGATGATCCGGTTCACCCGGTTTCGGACGCAACTTCTCTCGTCGCTCCTGCAGCCGGCGCTCTGGATGGCGTTCTTCGGTGTTGCGATGTCCTCGAACTTCAACCGGTTCGCCTCGGCCGTCCCGGTCCCGGCAGGCGTCGTCCCGGTCGACTACCTCACCTTCATGGCCGCCGGGGTGATCGCGATGACGACCCTGTTTACCAGCCTCTTTGGGGGGATCAGCCTCCTCTTCGATAAGAACTGGGGGCTGATGCGGGAGATGCTGGCAAGCCCTATGCCCCGGACCCACATCATGTTCGGGGTCAGCCTCTCGGGGATGACGAAGTCGTTCATCCAGGTCGCCATCATCATGGCGTTCGGGCTCCTCCTTGGCGTGCGGTTCTTCCCGGGGTTCTCGCCCGCCCGGATCGTCGTCTCAATCCTCGGGATCTTCGCGTTCGTCGGTGTCTTCTCGCTTGGGTTCCTCCTCTTCTCCTCCACGATATCGATGCGCCTCGAGAGCCCCGAAGGGCTGCAGGGGATCATCACGCTTCTCACCCTGCCGCTCTTCTTTGTCTCGAACGCCCTCTACCCGATCCAGGCGTTCCCGCCGGTCCTGCAGACCCTCTCGCTCTACAACCCCCTGACCCACCTGGTCAGCGGGGTCCGCTACTTCGCCCTCGGGAGCGAGTTCTTCGCCGTCGGGGCGAGTTACTCCTCCACTCCGGGCGATATCCTTCTCTCGTTTGCCTACCTCGTCGTCTTTGCGGCGGTGATGTATGTCCTCGCCCGCCGGACGTTTCAGAAGGCGGTAGTAACATGAGGGACGACGCGAGAGGGTTGGATATGCAGAAGATCATTCATACGGTGCTTGCGCTCGCCGTCCTCATCACTGCCGCCACTCTCGCCGGGTGCACCGGGGTGCCGGGCCCTGAGGAGACGGAGGTCTTCGACCGGACGGTCGCGGTGGAGCCGGGAAGCGGTGTCGTCGTGGTCAACCGGAACGGGGGCGTGAACGTGAGCGTCTGGGAGGAGGATTTCGTCGCCGTTACGGCGGTCAAACGGACCGTCTACGGCCGGGCGGAACTCGCGAAGGTCGGGATCGAGGTGGCGGAGGGCGATCCCCTCCGGATCGAGACCGTGTACACCGGCTTAAACGTCCGGGCGAGCGTGGACTACACGATACGGGTGCCGCCGGACGTTGTCCTGCAACGGGTCGAGAGTTCGAACGGCGGGATCGAACTCTCGGGGGTGCGGGTGGCCGGAACGGAACTTGCGACGTCGAACGGCCCGGTGCACGTGGACGGTGCTCGCGGCGGCGATCTCCGTGCGGCGTCGTCGAACGGCGGGATCGATCTCCGTGGCGTCGAGGGCTACGTCACCGCAACGACGAGCAACGGCGCCGTCACGGTAGAGGATTGCGGCGGGGTGCTCGCGCTCCGGACCTCAAACGGCCCCATCTCCGCCACCATCTCCGCCGTCCGGGAGGACGTGACGATATCCTCAAGCAACGGCGGGATCGCGCTCCGGCTCGCGGAAGACCTCGACGCCCGCGTGGTCGCCGCCACCTCGAACGGCAGGGTGACGGTCCGCGGCCTCCCGCTCCGGGTCAGCGAGTCGACGGGGACCTCGGTCACGGGTCTGCTCGGCGACGGGGGGCCGACGATCACCGTCACCACCTCAAACGGGGGTATCGACCTCTCGGGGCCCTGACCGGGCGGCACAACCCTTATCCCTCACTGATCCGAGAGTACCTGCGAAGGAGCAGACGACGATGGCAGATGTCTTTTTCGCCGGCCTCCGGGCAAGGAGCCACCACGAGAGCAGAGTCCAGAAGATCCGCCGCCTCTTCGACGCGGCCGGGTTCGGCGACGTGGTCCGCCCCGGCGACCTTACGGCCGTCAAACTCCACGTCGGGGAGCGGGGGTGCGACACCTACATCAACCCGGTCTTTGCCCGGCAGGTGGTCGATAAGGTGAAGGAGTGCCAGGCCCACCCGTTCGTCACCGATACCGGCACCCTCTATGCGGGGAGCAGGGCCGACGCCGTCCGGCACACCGTCACCGCGATCGAGCACGGGTTTGCCTACGCGGTCGTCGGCGCCCCGGTGATCATCGCCGACGGCCTTTCGGGCGGCTACTGGAAGGAGGTCGCGGTCGGGGGGAACCATTTCGAGAACGTCCGGATCGCCGGGGGTATCCTCGCGGCCGACAGCATGCTCGTCCTCTCGCACGTCAAGGGCCACGACCTCGCCGGGTTTGGGGGCGCGATCAAGAACCTGGCGATGGGCTGCGCCCCGCCCTCGGGGAAGGCGGAGCAGCACGCCGGCCGGCCGTTCGTGGAGATCGAGCGGTGCGGGGGGTGCGGGAGGTGCATCCAGGTCTGCCCGCAGGCGGCGGTGACCCTCGTCGAGGGGCGGGCGCGGTTCAACCCGGAGCGCTGCGTCGGGTGCGGCGACTGCATGCGCTCCTGCGACCTCGGGGCGATCGAGTTTGACTGGACGACGGAGATCCGGCCGTTCATCGAGAGGGTCTGCGAGTACGCCCTCGGCGCCGTCCGCGACAAACCGGGGCGGGTGGGCTACATCAACTTCCTCCTCGCGATCACCCCGGACTGCGACTGCGTCCCCTGGAGCGACGCTCCAATCGTTCCCGACATCGGGATCCTCGCCTCCACCGATCCGGTCGCGATCGACCACGCGAGCCTTGACCTCGTCAACAGCGAGCGGGGGATTGCCCGGACGGCGCTCGGGGAGAACCTCGCCCCGGGGGAGGACAAGTTTAAGGGGATCTGGGACTACACGGACGGCAACTACCAGATCGCCTACGCCGCCCGGATCGGGCTTGGCGACGCGTCCTACCGGCTGATCGAGGTGTGAGATGGGAAAAGTGGTACTGCTCTGCGGGAGCCCCCGGCTCGAGGGGAACACCGCGCAGGTCCTCGAGGAGTGTGCAGCGGTCCTCGAGCGCGAAGGGATAGCGACCGAGATCGTGCTGCTTGCGGAGATGCACATCCGGTCCTGCACCGCCTGCGGGCTCTGCACCGGGGGAGCGTGCGCTCTTGACGACGGCCTGAATGCGATCATCGAAAAGGTCCGGGAGGCTGACGGGTTCATCGTCGGGACCCCGGTCTACTTCGGCACCGCCCGGGGCGACGTTCTCGCGGCGCTGCAGCGGATCGGTATGGTATCGATGTCGTCGGACGCCTTCCTCTCGCGGAAGGTGGGCGGGCCGATCGTCGTGGCCCGGCGCGGCGGGCATACCGCGACGCTCCAGGAGCTCTGGATGTTCTTTTTGATCAACGATATGATCGTGCCGGGGTCGACCTACTGGAACATGGTCTTTGGGCTGGCACCGGGAGAGGCCCGGAACGACGAGGAGGGTATCCGGACGGTCCGGCGGTTCGCCGAGAACGTGGCGTTCCTGGTCCGGAAGCTGGAGTGAGGCGGGGGAGCTCTTCCGGCCGAAAAGAAGAACCTTTTTCATCCTCGCCGGAGAGGGATCAACCAATGGCTCTTTCGTCCGAACCGATCAGCCCTGATGTCGCGGATACGGCACCGTTGACCCGGCGGGAGATCGCAGACCTCCTGCCGGAGGTCCCGGACTGGTCGCTTGAGGACAGGCACCTGCATGCCCGGTTCTCCTGTGCGGGGTTTGCCGAGGCCATGGCGTTCCTCCGGGAGGTCGCCGCCTTCTCGGCGCGGGAGAACCATCTCCCGGATATCGCCATCCGGATGGGCCGGTACGTGGACGTCGCCTGGTACACCTACGCCATCGGCGGGCTCTCCCGGAACGATTTTATCATGGCCGCGCGGCTCTCCGAGATGCTCCGGCACCGGCAGGGCGGGATCCTCTAACCGGTCGAAAACGCCCGCATCACCCGCGCCCTGACGGCCTCTTTCGGGAGCGCGCCGACCGCCCGGTCGATGAGTGCGCCGTTTGCAAAGAACAGCAGCGTCGGTATCGCCGTTACGCTGAACTGTGCCGCTATCACGCGGTTTTGGTCGACGTCACACTTGCCGAAGGTCACCCGGCCGGCAAAGTCACGCGCAAGGTCCTCGATCACCGGGGCCACCATCCGGCAGGGGCCGCACCAGTCCGCCCAGAGATCGACGACCAGGAACGGATGCCTGCTTACCGTGTCCTGAAACGTACCGTCGGTGATCTCGATGACCCCGCCCCGGCCGCCCTGGATCCGGGCCTCGAGCTCCCTGAGGCGCTCTTCCCGGAGGCGCTGCAGTTCGTCGTCCATCGGTCGGTTCTCTTCCATGCGGCGGAGGTATGATGCACGCCCTATTAAAGATTGGGAGGGCGACGGCGGCCGGAACCTCAGATAACTATATATCCCCGGAAGCACAATGGTATATACCTCACAGATGAGCAGCGAGGTGGGGTAGTCAGGAAATCCCGGCGGGCTCATAACCCGTAGACCGATGGTTCAAATCCATCCCTCGCTATCTCCTGTTTTGCACACGCTTTCCCGGTATTGCGCCCGCTCTTCTCCTCCCCCAGGACGTCCCCTCCGATGAGCCGGCGCGCACGCGCCCG
>JAGVUK010000083.1 GCA_019136335.1 Methanomicrobiales archaeon | reverse complement strand
GCAGCACCTCGTCGGCCCTGGCCGAGACCTCCCGCATCAGGCGGCTCCGCGTCCCGGTGAGCCGCTCGATCTCGCCGGCAACGTCCGAAAGGCCGCCCCGGGCCCCCCTCCGGATGAGGTCGAGCATCTTCCGTGCCGGGAGGCTACGGTACTTCCGCGAAAATGACGGTGTCGTGACCTGGTACCACTCCGCGGCACGCTCCGAGAGGAGGTTGATGACGTTGTCGAGTTCGTCGAGCATCCTGACCATCTGGAGGAGCTCGACGTCCCGCGCCTGGTAAGAGACCGCAATCTTTTCCCTGGCCCGGGCGATGCAGACCGCACGGAGCAGGTCGACGTACTCCTCCCGGGTCCGGACGACGCCGCAGTCCCGGGCAACCTCCCAGTCGATGGGGACGTAGGTCTCCATACTGGTGCGGAGCTCATCCGCCCGCCTGGCGAGCGCGGCCGGATCGGTGCCGGCGGCCCGGCACCCCTCCTCATCGACGTCTCCGAACCAGTAGCGCTGTAGCATGGTACGGTATTGGAGTTTCGCTGATATAATGGGTCAGGCGATCCCGAACGAGTAGGCCATCACCGGGACCATGATCGCCCCCATGCAGTAGACCCTGCGGATGTTGACGAGAGTCGGCACGTAGCCGACCGCCGTTGCGAGCAGGAGGATGAGCCCGCCGAATGGGCCGCAGAGGAAGAGCGAGAGAAGGACGACGAAGGCGATGACGGCGTAGTTGAGGTTCGTGATGTTGATGCCAGAAAACCACCAGGCCGCACGCGAGAGGAGGATGGTCAGGAGGTAGGCCCCGACCGCGGCAATCGCGCCGGCAAGGAGGATGGCGGTCGCCGGCGGCACCTCCTCAAGAGCCCCAATCGCCGCCATGACACCGCTCCGTGTCCGGGATATGGCGTAAAATGCCGCAAGGCCGAGAAAGGCGTTCACGGTGTTTGCGGCGCTGGTCGCAAGGATGTACTCGCGAGGATTCGAGTCGTAGCCGACGGCCGAGGTCAGGAGGGCGTTTGCCGTGGCGCTCGAGAGGCCGGGGAGCCAGCCGACCAGGGCTCCGGCAGCGGAGCCGAGGAGGGAACCGCGCCGGAAGGCGCCCGGGGGAAGATCGATCCCGGTGAAATGCTGCTCAGGCATGACCCCGTGCGACGCCTGGAGGAGGACCGCGATCCCGAAGAGCCCGGAGAGGAGAGGCATCAGTACCCCGGACTCTCCGCCCGCCGGCCAGGCAAGGAAGGCATAACCGAGGGAGAAGAGGCCGAGAGCCCCGGATACCGCAAAGACCGCGAGCGCCCATCCCGGCGACTCGGAGACGACGATGAGGTAGCCCGCCACAGCGAGGATGACAAGGCCGATGCCCCAGTCGATCGCCGGCTGGAGCGCAGGAAGGACCAGGACGAACGCCACCGCGAGCGGGAGGGAGAGGGCGACGCCGGCGGCGCTCCCGAGCGCCGATATCCGGACGGCCTCCTCTCCGCGGCCTTCGAGACAGAGGGCGTGCGCGGGGAGGACTGCAAGCGATGTGTCGGCGTCGGGTATGCCGAGGAACGTCCCCGGGACGTTGTCAAGGAACGTGTGCGTAACGAGCGTGGAGAACATGGCCGAGGCGATAAACACCGGGTCGAACCAGGCAAGGAGGAGCGCCTGGAGCGAGAGAAGGACGCCTGCCATGGTGTTCGCATGGATCCCGGGGACGAGGCCGCTCACGACGCCGCAGCCGATGCCGATGGCGGCCCCGAGCACGATACTGGAGAGCACGTCGATTATCCGTCGGAGCCGCGGCGGATAAACCAACCGAATCGTGCCGTCCGATACAGTCATATTCCACCGGGGCGAACGTTGTGACGATGAAGATCGCCATCACCCGGCTCGAGAACAAGGCGGCGGGAGACCGTGCCCTCTGCGCCTCCTACGGCCACGATTGCTACACGGTATCACCGCTCCGGGCGGAACTTCGGATGGAGAGGGTCGCCGCGTTCGTCGACGCCGTCCACCGCGGCGAGTTCGACTGCCTCTTCTTCTCAAGCGCCCTCCCGGCAGCGATCGTCGGG
>JAGVUK010000065.1 GCA_019136335.1 Methanomicrobiales archaeon | reverse complement strand
TGGATATATCCGGGAACGCCTCTTCGGCGCTGTCGGACGTGATCTGCCTCTCCTGCCCGCTCCGGACATCGAAGAGATAGATATCGCCGTTCCCGTTCCGGTAGTCGGTCCAGACGATATAGTCGCCGTCGACGGCGGGATTGGCCGGCATGGCCCCGGTATCGGTGACCCGTCCTACCTTGAGTGCAACGGTATCCGCCATGAACAGGAGGGGCGTCCCGTTCTTCTCAGCGACCCAGGCGATCAGTCTCCCATCGCTTGAAACCGCGGGGGGGCTGACCGGGTTGCTTGACGACTCAAACGTCACCGAATCCCCGGTGGACAGGGAGAGCCAGGTGAGGTCAAGGTGGCCGCTCACATTCCCGCCGTCGTCGAACCAGGCGAGGGTATCCCCGCCGACGGCCGGGAAGAGCTGGTTGGGCGCAGACTCGCCCGACGCATTCTCACTGACCAGCGAACCGCCCTGCCGGGCAGCGATACCATACACGTAGACCTTGCCTTTCCCGGTCGCCATGTCGATCTCGTTCCAGCAGATGGTGTCTCCCGATATGGACGGCGACATCTGGTAGGCCTGATCGTTCGTGAGCGGAGTCACCGAACCCCTCGCAGTATCGTAGAGGTAGATCTCGGACGACATCGTCGCGGCGCTCACGCCGGTCCAGACGACGTAGTTTCCTGAAACATCAACCTGCCGCATGGACACCACCGCATAGGTGTTGTTCCCCGGGACCGTCATGCTCCGCCCGGATGCAGCATCGTAGACCTGCACCGACATGGTGCTGTTGTCAAGCCAGACAATGGTGTTGCCCGAGATTGCAGGGAACCCCTTATCCCCCGGCCCGCTTGTGATCGCCGTCGCCCCGGACGGACCCGGTCCCGGACCCGGTATGGTCTGGGTCGGTCCCGGACCCGGTATGGTCTGGGTCGGTCCCGGACCCGGTATGGTCTGGGTCGGTCCCGGACCCGGCGGGAAGAGTTGCGCTGAGGCCACGCCTGCGACAAGCAGAACGGCGATGACCAGAACAGCAGCAACTGCCGTTATACGTATGAACCGTTTCATACTGATACCTCCTGATAACGTACAAACCTCGCCGGCCCTCGTGCGGGGGCGAGGCTCCGGCATGAGGGCGTATGCGTCCAGGTTCCCCTTACGGCGTAGAATGGTGAAGTCGGTGGTATGGCCGGTGGAGGGGCGCTGCGCACCCCCGGGAATATCGGTGAACAGGGCAGATACAGCGGGGAAGGACCCTCAACGGGGTGCGCATCCTGACCCACCACCCCCACGCTGCAGCCCGATAGCGACCCCACTATATATAGGTAGCCCGGGGCCGGGCCGCACCGGGTGAGGCATCACCCCGCCCGGTCTCCCGTCGTTATGGTGAGGTTAAACCGCTCTTCAGCCCCGGTCAGGTTCTCCCAGGGCCGCCCGGAGACAGCCATGACCTGGATCTCCGGGCACAATCAACCGTATAGGCTCTGCCGGCGCTTACTACCCCCTCCCAGGTGGTCAGGCGATTCCAGCAAAACCACATGGTCGTGCGGCCACAGGCATACCCGATGAAAATCCCAGGGCGGCCATGTTCATACAGCAGGCAGGGACGCAATCAGAAAAACGGGGCAGCTGCCCATAAACACCAGGAGAAAACAACTCCAATTTGTGGCAGTCACGGGGCTTGTGTCCCGGCCTGACAAAAGTATATATGGTCATCAGGCAGGGTTGCGGGTGCGCCGTATGGCAAGATGTCGTAGGGAACCGAAGTTCCTGGAGACGATCCGGATGAGAAAAGTCTATATGCTCGGGTTAATCCTCCTCATCAGCCTTGTACCCGGTGCGATGGCGTACCTGCCATTCGGACCGGTACAACAACAGCAACCCTCTCCATTCTCATACCCCTCTCCGTTTGTATACCAGCATGCCTATGTCACACAGATCTACAACGGCATGGTCATGCC
This sequence comes from Methanomicrobiales archaeon, assembly GCA_019136335.1. Lineage (GTDB taxonomy): Archaea > Halobacteriota > Methanomicrobia > Methanomicrobiales > Methanoculleaceae > Methanoculleus. Next base: position 8,321 of record JAGVUK010000065.1, on the reverse strand, counting down.
GGGGACGCTGCCCCCTGCACTATTCCTTCTTTCCGGTGACGAGGTATACGTCGCCGTAAGTTCATCTGTTCCGGTGAACATCTACACGATGGGACCCGGGGATTACTCAAACTATATGCTGGGTTCTGGTTTCTCCTACTACCCGGAGTTAAGTGCCCGGGGGGTGACCAGCTGGGGCTACGTGGTGCAGGTGCGCAATCCTGCTGAATGGTACGTCGTTGTAGATTCACCGTATCTGGGTGAAGCGCCGATACTCACGATACTCCGCGGGTCGGAATACTCTGACAGCCAGCACCTTGCAGGGTATAAACAGGCAGTCAACTGGCAGGGCAGCCAGATGGATCGGTTTGGAGAGTGGTATGCGCATACATTTGATCCCGGAAGTTTCAGTTATGGATGAGATCGTGAAAAGCATCAGACGATCGAGGAACAACACGGCCCGGAGGGTTCTCACGTAATGCAGCAGGGAGCTGGCCTCGGGGTGTCGCTCTCTCGCGACCGGGAGGGGTGTGCCGGGATGGCCTCGATCAGGCATACCATTTTTTCCGGCTGAACTCCTCCATAGCATTAACGGTATGCCGCACCATGAACCGGCCCGGTTATGCCGCAGACCAAGGCCCCCGGGGCTTCCATGCCTCCATCAGCCCGGCAAGTAGCGCGATCCCCCGAAACCCCCGGACGCCGGAGCCTCTTTTTCCTCACCCTGCTCCGTTCACGGCTGTTATAGTGAGATCAAACCGCTCTTCGGCCCCGGTCAGGTTCTCCCAGGGCCGCCGGTAGACCGCCGAGAACGTGAATATCCCGGACTTTTCAGGCACGAGCGTCCAGGTGTGGAGACCGCCGGCGCCGAGCATCCCCTCCGCTGTCATGTTCTGCGCGTAGCGGTCGGCGGTGACGGTGAGCCCCGGCGATACCGTTGCGTTCCAGGTGTAGCCGGTGGTCGGGTTCTCGGCAAGGCTGATGACAACCTCGCTCTTCACCGGGACGGTGACGTTCTGCCCGTTATCGCCCATACCGAAGGTGTACCGACTTGCGTTTCCGAGGGTGAGAAGATAGATATCCCAGTCCCCTGACCGGTTACCCATCCAGACAACCCGGTTGCCTGATACCCGCGGGAGGTACTGCGATGCGTTGTCGCCGGTGATCCGCCGTGTCTCACCGGCGGCAAGGTCGAGCAGGTAGACGTCGTCGGTATCCCGGCCCGTGACGTTCTGCCAGACGACCAGGTTTCCGGAGATGTCAGGGTAGGCGGCTACCCCCGGCGGCCCGGCGCTGACCCGCTCCTCCTCGCCCGTGGCAAGGTTGTGGACGACAACCGATGCTGACCCGTTATGGACCTCCGACCAGACGACCCGGTCGCCGGAGACCGCCGGGAACCCCTGCAGCGCGCTGCCGTTTGCAAGCGGCACGGGCTCTCCCCCCTCCCGGCTGACAAAGACCGTGTAGTTCCCGCCGCGCCCGTCCGCCCAGACGATCGTCCCCCCCGAGACGTCGGGCGAGACGATCAGGGGATCCCCCTCCACCGGGCCGGCAGAGACCCGCACCGTCGCCCGGGTCGTCAGGTTCATGGCGTAGACGCCGCCCGCGTTCCCGGCTCTCCTGTCAAGCCAGACGACCCGGTCGCCGTCGATCGCCGGCATGACCTGGCCGCCGGTCTCGTTCGTGATCCGGGTCTCGTTGCCTGCCGCCGCATCGTACAGCCAGATCTCAGGGTCGCCCAACCGGTTATCTTGCCAGACGATCCGGCTCCCCGAGATATCCGGCCAGAGCGCGACAGCGGTCCCATTGGTGATCCGGGTCTCCTTGCCGGCGGCGAAATCATAGAGGTAGATATCAGCGCCGCCGTGCCGCCCGTCGACCCAGACGAGCCAGTCGCCGTCGATGGCCGGGGTGATCTGGTCACTCCGGTCTGTCGTCACCTGCACCGCGGGATTCACCACCGGTGCCCCGCTCACGCCCGTCGTGAGCGCCACCATGAGGATGCACACAAGACACAGGAATCTGTGTTCCATCATTCTCCCCCGGGCGAAAGATTACGGTCATAGTATAAAAATGAATTTATCAATCTCACGGCAGGGCAGTTCCCGGGGCGAAGGCGGGGCCTGCACGCGGCAACTCATCCCGAATCGGGCCCGGGCGGCCACCATCGCCCCCGGCAGGCCCGCCCGGGGCAAAAAAAGAAACTTATGCGGTCTCGATCTGAGACTCACACTCGAGGCCGAGCTCCTCGATCGCCGCCTCGCGCATCTTGAACTTCATGACCTTCCCCGAGACCGTCATCGGGAAATCGTCGACAAACTTGACATACCGCGGTATCTTGAAGTGCGCGATCCGGCCGCGGCAGAACTCCTTCACCTCCGCCTCGGTGAGACTTGCCCCGTTCTCCGTCTTGATCCAGGCCATCAGCTCTTCCCCGTACTTCCTGTCCGGGACACCGATCACGTAGACGTCGGCGATCAACGGGTGATTGTGGAGGAACTCCTCGATCTCGCGCGGGTAGATGTTCTCGCCGCCCCGGATCACCATATCCTTCAAGCGGCCGACGATCTTGACGTAGTCCTCCTCGTCCATCACCCCGAGGTCCCCGGTATGGTTCCAGCCGTTCTCGTCGATCGTCGCGCGGGTGGCGTTCGGGTTGTTGTAGTAGCACCGCATCACGCAGTAACCCCGGGCGCAGATCTCGCCGGTCTCCCCGCGGGGGAGGACCCGTTTCGTGTGCGGGTCGACGATCTTGATCTCAGTGTGGGGGAACGGTCTCCCGACGGTGGAGACGCGGCGTTCCAGGGGGTCGGCGGTCGTGGTCATCGTGACGCCGGGGGAGGTCTCCGTCTGCCCGTAGACGATCACGATCTCGGACATGTTCATCTTCTGGTTGACCTCCCGCATCACCTCGGTCGGGCAGGGCGACCCGGCCATGATACCGGTCCGGAGCGAGTCCAGCCGGTATTTCGGGAAGTCCGGGTGAGAGAGTTCGGCGATGAACATGGTCGGCACACCGTGGAGCGCCGTGCACCGCTCCTCCTGTACCGCGGTGAGGACCGCTTCGGCGTTGAAGACCGGTGAGGGCAGGACCATCGCGGCGCCGTGGGTGACGCAGGCCATGTTGGAGAGGACCATGCCGAAACAGTGGTAGAAGGGCACCGGGATGCAGAGCCGGTCCTCGTGGGTGAACTTCATCCCCTCGCCGATGATGAACCCGTTGTTTAAGATGTTGTGGTGGGTCAGGACAACCCCTTTCGGGAAGCCGGTGGTCCCGCTGGTGTACTGGATGTTGACCGCGTCGTCGAAGTCGAGCGACTCTTCCCGCTCCCGGAGCTCGTCGGGGCTGATGAGCGCGGCCTTCGCGAGGAGGTCGTCCCAGGTGTACATGCCGTTGTAGGGGATATCGCCAAGGAAGACGACGTTCTTTAGGAACGGGAATTTGTCGCTGTTGATCCGGCCCGGCTTCGCCTCGAACGCCTCGGGGCAGGACTCGTAGAACATGCCGACATAATCGGACGTCTTGAACCGGCCCTGGAGGAGGAGCGTCTGCACCTCGGACTGCTTCATGGCGTACTCGAACTCGTAGGTTCGGTATGCCGGGTTGATGTTCACCATGATGGCGCCGATCTTCGCGGTGGCGAACTGGACGAGTATCCATTCCGCATAGTTCAGCGCCCATATGGCGACCCGGTCCCCGCGCTCCACGTCGAGCGCCATGAGGGCGCGCGCAAGGGTGTTGACGCGCTCGAGAAACTCAGCATACGTCCACCGTATATTCTGGTGGACTGAGATGAGTGCGTCGCTATCCGGGTGCGCCGCTGCAATTCGGTTCAGCATCTCACCGATGGTGATGCCGATCAGGGGTTTTTGCGAGTTTCCACACGCGTAACTGCCCTCAACCATTCTATATAAATGGGCGGCGGTACGGTTATATCGTTACTGGTTTCTTCCAGCGCAACCCTTATACTGCATGGCGTCAACTGTATAGAGAGCGGGGTCGTGGCCAAGCCCGGAATGGCGACGGGCTCCAGCGGTCTTTGCACGTGATGAACAATGGGTCTTCTGATTGACGGATGATGACCCGTTGGAGCACTGATGCATGTCGGAGAGACCCGTCGATCGTGAGTTCAAATCTCACCGACCCCACATTCTTATGACTCCTCCCGGATACCGCCGGGTATCTCTGTCGGCCCGCTCCGGGGGCTGAAATCTGCAGATCTCCTGGTTGATTGATCGGGTTGCGCTACCGTCGCTGATAGCATAGCGGCCCTGTTCCTGCAAGCATCAGTTCGGGTGCCCCCCACTCCCCTTCGCGAGCTTCGCAGCAACGCGCGAGGCTCTGGAGGCGCGAAAAGACGCAAAGGAGAGTTCACCGGTTGCTGCACTGACTTCGCAGGAGCCCGCGCACCCTTTCTCCGCGTCTCTGCACCCCGGCCGCCGTTCATTCCCTCTTTGCCTCTTCTTGGCGGCCGAGGCCCGGCGGACCTGGTGCCGGTCGCTCTCGGGGCAGGTGAGCGCCGATATATCGACGTCGTTCTCGATGTAGGCCACCCGGACCTGCTGGACCCCGGCGATACCCTTTGCGCGGAGCCGCTCAGCGAGGTCGTCGTGGGTCATCAGTTCCCGCCGGAGGCTCTTTTCGATGATCCTGCCATCCTCGATCACCTTGAGCGCGCCGGGAGAGACGATACCGCGGATCTGCCCGTTCTTGTACTGCGCGACGGAGATGATCACGTTCAGGCCGAGAAGCGTCGATGCACTGATGAGCCCTGCAAGAAGCGAGTTGTCGCCCGCGTTGATTGCCTGGGAGATGCTCTCCGATATGATGAGCAGGAGGACGAGGTTGAATGGGGTCAGCTGGCCGAACTCGTGCCTGCCGATGATCCGCATGACGATCAGGAGAAAGAAGTAGATCACGGCCGCCCTGAGGATGAGCTCCGCGAGAGGCGTCTGGAGGGCGAAGAGTTCCGACATTGAGGGGGACCATGCTCCCGGGCCGGAAAATACCTTTCTTCGTCCGGGGGGACCCTTCGTGGCCGGAGTCCCCGTATCCGGACACAGGGCATCCGCCCGCGGCGCCGGACCTCGCCCCGGGCATAAACCCTCCCTGATTGCCGGTTCTCCTCAAAAAAACCTGTATCGCGAACGGTTTTACGGGGCGGCCCGGGTGATCTTTAATAGATGTCTCACCAATATTTGTGCACTATCTGAGGGCATTGGTATGTATCTCATCGGTGAAGCATTGGTTGGAGACGGCGCAGAACTTGCGCATATCGATCTGGTAATGGGAAATAAAGAGGGCGCGGTAGGGCAGGCGTTTGCGAACTCGATCTCGCAGCTCTCGAGGGGCCACACCCCGCTCCTTGCGGTCATCAGGCCGAACCTGCCGACGAAGCCCTCGACGCTCGTCATCCCGAAGGTCACCTTAAAGAAGGAGTACCAGGTGAACCAGATGTTCGGGCCCGTGCAGGCGGCGGTGGCGAAGGCCGTCGCCGACTCGGTCGAGGAGGGCGTCTTTGAGGGGATCGATATCGAGGACACCGTCATTATGGCGAGCGTCTTCGTCCACCCCACCGCACAGGACTACAACAAGATCTACCGGTTCAACTACGGCGCGATGAAACTCGCGCTCCGCCGGGCTCTCGACCGGTTCCCCGACGTCGGGACGCTCCTGCACGAGAAGGACCGGGCCGCCCACGCGGTCATGGGGTTCAAGGTCCAGCGCCTCTGGGACCCGCCGTATCTTCAGGTCGCGATGGACCTCGTGGACAAGAACCATATGAGGAGGGTCCTTGAGTCGCTGCCCCAGAACGATCACCTGATCATCGAGGCCGGGACGCCGCTGATCAAGAAGTTCGGGCTCTCGATCATATCCGAGATCCGCGAGATCCGGCCGAACGCGTTCATCGTGGCTGACTTAAAGACCCTCGACACCGGGAACCTCGAGGCCCGGATGACCGCCGACGCCGGCGCCGACGCCGTCGTGATCTCGGGCCTTGCCCCCCTCTCGACGATCGAGAAGGCGATCGAGGACACCCGGAAGACGGGCATCTACACGGTCGTCGATATGCTCAACGTCGAGGACCCCCGCGCCGTCGTCGAGCAGCTCAAGGTGAAACCGGACGTCGTGGAACTCCACCGGGGCATCGACGTCGAGGATACTGCACACGCCTGGGGCGACATCCCGGCGATCAAGAAGGCGGGCGGCGAGCGGCTGCTCGTCGCGACGGCGGGCGGCATCCGGCAGCACGTCGTGAAGGATGCGATCAAGGCGGGCGCGGATATCCTGGTCGTCGGCCGGGCCATCACCGCGAGCAAGAATATCCAGCACGCGGCGGAGGAGTTCCTCGAGGAACTGAGCACCGAAGAGATCGACCAGTTCAGAATTATGACCGACTTCTAATCGGTCATTACAACAATATACTCTCAACCATATTTTCGTGTATGAACCATTTTGCCCTTGTCGTCTGACTACTCCCCGAACTATATCCGGCAGCTCATCCACCAGCTGCGGGATATCACGGTCTGGCTCAACGACGTTCAACCTCCCGGTCCTCCAGTGGGAGTTTGTCCGGGGGTGGGACCACGGACGCGGGGTTGATACAGGCCGCGAACCTGGAGAGGGGCAGGACGACTCTCAACCGTCTTTCTGAACCTCAGCGCATTGGCAGGCGGCAGAAAAAAAATGATTCGTGCTTAAAAATAACATCTTTTTCGCACTCATCCGTCTCTGGCTCATATGGAGGATCCGATTGTTACATCAGACAGTTCGACGTGAGCGATATACGCAGGGTACTCTGTGTCGATGAACTTTCTTTCATCCCAATCGGTATCTTCGTCCAGCAGATATCCCCATGAACCGTCATCGTGCTTAAAAATAACAGCCGTCTCATACATGTCTGTTTCTGGATCATATGAGAGAACTAGCCAGCAAGGGCCGTCGTTTCTAGGAGTATCATCGATAATATCCCCTGCCTGGTATTTCGGCGCATTTGACGGTGATGGTTGCGAAACTGCAGTGGGCTGTTGCACCGTCGGCTGGGGGGTTTCAGAGGTGTTAACGGTACCGCCATTTAGAGTACACCCACAGACCAACAGAAAGCCAACTAACAGCGCTAGTAATATGACAACTGGTTTCATACCATGAAAATCGTGTGCATGTTTATTTAAATATAACGTAACTATTCAGGGTACCCGGTGAGCTGCCATCGGCATGAAGGGCGTCCCCTCGAACACTCCCCTCAGATCTGGTAGCGCAGGGCGGCCATGTTTCCTGACCGTCGATATGAACCCTCGGACCCTGCAAAAGTTCATAGCACCTTCTTCACTTCGAAATGTCCCGGAGATCTTCTGCTTCACCTTCATCATCCGGAGATCTCGTTCAGCCTGATTATTGGTGAAGGGTATGGTGAAATCCTTCATGAATCGCAGGATATCCTGTTGGTAGGTGCGACAACGATCCAGGAGATTCTTCGCTCTCGACTGCTTCTTTCTGCCCCGTGTCCCCTGCTTCTCGGGAACTCCCGAGGCTTTTGCCTCCTCCTCCCCTTCGTCGAGGATCATGCGATACCGCTCTTCAAAGGCCGCAAGTTTTTCCGGCATCAGGGTGCCCTGATCCTCTTGTTTTGCAGCATCCACCGCTCTTTTGATCTCGATCAGGAGGTGCCTCAAGGCTTCGCTCCACCGATGCTTGTAGTTCTCTGAGATCCCCTGGAGTTCACGCATGAGGTGAGCGTTACAGATCGCATGACTACTGGAGTACTTGAAGTAGGTCGCCCAGAAGTCATGGACCATCGTTCCTCGAAACGCAGGAAGGATCCTCATGTCATTCGTTGCCTGTGCTCCTCGTTTCCGATGATATCCGTAACAGGTGAGCAGATCGGTACAAGCCACATGCAGCCAGCGCCGGGTGCCGCACACCTTCATGCCAGTTTCATCGACATGGAGAACCTGTGCCTCTTGCAGGAGGTTCTGGATGTGCTCTTCCACTCCTGTCAGATTTTGAGAACACTCCTCCACGGCTGCAACCACCGTTGCCGGACTCAGCGAGTGGCCGAAGAGGTCAAAGACCATCTCTGAGGCTCGTTCATACGGAAGCAGCTGGTAGACACAGAAGTAGACCAGGAGAGTCTTCAGGTTGGTGCCATACTGCGCGGGCTGCGTTACCTCAGAGGGAAATTCAGCCCGATGGAAACACTTGCAGTGGGGACACCATTTGTACTCTACACGGTATTCGGTCACGAAAAACCGAAGGGTAGGGAGATCGAAGACCTGGCGACAATCTACAGCAGAGGGGGCAACATTCTCCAGGGATGCTCCACACTGAGAGCAGGTGGAAA
>JAGVUK010000120.1 GCA_019136335.1 Methanomicrobiales archaeon | reverse complement strand
GGTGATCGCAACCTTCGCGCAGAGCGGGCGATGCGTGCTGTGACTATTTAACATTTCCCCGGTTGCCGGCAGGAGGTTCTCCTCGGCCGGGAGAGCGTGCGGGGGAGGACGGGATGGCCGTTTTCTGCCGCCCGCCCAAAACTGCGGGTTCTCTATCGTCACCTGACCTTCCCGAACTCTTCGCTCACGTCGGCGGCGGAGCGGTAGGTCCGGTCGCCGAACCGCTCGATCACCGCGATCACATCCTCCGGGGCATTGTTCTTCTGGGCATGAGCGATCAGGTCCTGCCTCCCCGCCGGGTAGTTCATGCCCTTGAGGTAGACCTGCAGGTCGGCCGCGGAGAGGTGAGCGGGAGAGGGGCCGGGGGTCGTGAGGGGTTGTTCTGCCTCTGTCACCGGCCGGGTCTCCTCCTCAACGACGGCCCCCACGGGCCGTGTCTCCGCCTCAACCGGCCGCTCTTCGGTTCGCTGTTTCGTCGGCTGTCCTCCCCAGCCGCCCGCGACCGTCTGGACGGGCGGCGGCACCGGGACGTACCTCTCTTCACCACGGAGCGTGGATTCCGCCGGTACCGCCGGTTTTCCCTCCCATGACGGCGGGCGTTCCCTCTCCGCAGCCGGGCGCGGGGGTGTCCTGATCAGGCTCCAGTCTCCTTCTCCGGGCATCCTGTCACGGGGAAACCCGGGAGCGCTGTCGAGCGTCCGCTTATCCGTATCCACGACGGCGACCTTCTCCCGGGAACGGATCCGGACCGCCTCCCAGGGTATGGCGAAGTGCTTCTCGCCGAACCCAAGGATCCCGCCGTAAGCGAGCACCGCATACGCGATGCAGCCGCTATCGCGGTCGATAGCGATATCGGTGAGGTCACCGAGGTTCTCTCCTTCCGGGTTCTGCACCCTGATATCCTTGATGTCGCGTGCGCGCATCAGGTCTATTCTCTCCCCGGGTTCCGGCCGGGTCGCCAGTACCGGTCCTGCCTCTCTCTCGGCCAATCGTCTCGCCTCCAACTTGTTTACCTGCGAAGGGGGTCCCCTTCAGGGCAGGGGGGTAGAGGATCGAGGATACTTAAGGGTTTCCCGTTCGGAAAAACCGGGAGGGATCCGGGAAAACAAGGGAGAGGCTGCCGGGGCGGCGCTTACGCCCCGGTCCGGGAGTACCGGAGGATAAGTTCGGTCGCCGCCCTGATATCCCGCCCCTGCTTCTTCGCTTCGGCAAGGTAGGCGGCGTAGACCTCGTCGGTCACGAGCCGCACCTGCGGGCGGAACATGTCGGCATGCATCATCAGGTCAAAGCATCGTGCCTCGCTCTCGGTGAGATTGAGCGCCCGATACTCACCGGTGTGCGGCACGAACGCCGGGTTCTTATCGCGGGGCGTCCTGACCGCGAGGTCGGCGAGCGGCGTCCCGGGGATGGGTTCGGCGCTGCTCACGAAGACGTCGTCGAGAGAGAGGCGGGCGATCAGGTCTTTTGTCGCCTCATAGTCCCGGTCTGTCTCCCCCGGGTAGCCGACGATGAAACTTCCCGCAACCCGGAGGCCGTGCTCCCGGCACCGCTCCACCGCCTCCCCGACCTGCCGGACGGTTGCACCCTTGCCCATCAGCCGGAGCACCCGGTCGCTCCCCGACTCGATCCCGAAGAAGACCCACCCGATCGTGTACTGCCGGACGGCGTCCAGGATCTCGTCGGTGATGCAGTCCACGCGGATGTCCGGAGCGGAGACGTTGCGTGGTCCCATCACCTCTGCCATACCGCGGAGGAGGGCGATGAACGCCCCCGGGTCCACCTCGCCGTCGCTTGACCCGTAGAGCGACCCGGTCCCACCGGAGACCGAGAGCCTCCTCGCCCCGGCTGCCGAGAAAGCCTTCACCTCCTCGATGATGCTCGCGAGTTCCCGGCTCCTGACCTTCCTCCCGAAGAACCGGGGCACCTGGCAGAAGGTGCATCCCCCGATGCACCCCCGGTGGGTCTCGATGTAGGCGCTCGCGCCCCGGACGCTCTGGCTCCCGATATCGTCGGGGATCAGGGGGAGCGGCCGGTCGATCGGCGCCGGCGGGGCGGGAGGGTTCACGACCG
>JAGVUK010000135.1 GCA_019136335.1 Methanomicrobiales archaeon | reverse complement strand
TGATCATCATCGCCTTCTTCATCTACATCGGGGCAAGCCAGGAGGCCACGGTCCTCCGCTACAACATACTGCTGCAGGACATCACGGTGGCGGATGCGATGAGCAGCCCCGTCGTCACCGTGGAGCCGACAACGCCCCTCTCCCGGTTGGTGGAGATGATGTACGAGACGAAGCATCTCGGCTTTCCCGTGGTCGACCGGGGGGCGCTCGTGGGGATCGTCGCCCTCGCCGATGTTCATAAGATAACGCCGCAGGACCGGGAGGCCATGCAGGTGCGCGACGTCATGACCAGAAGCCCGACCACCCTCCCGCCGTCGGCACCGCTCCTCGATGCCCTTAAGATCATAACGGGCAAGGATATCGGGAGGATCCCGGTCGTTCTCGACGGCGCTCTCGTGGGTATCGTCACCCGGACGGATGTGCTCCGGGTGATGGAGTTGCGGGAGGAGGACTAAAACTTCATCGCACTCTCGATCCCCGTCTCCCCCACAATCTTTTGAAACTCCGCGATATTCTCGAACGGCCGGCGTGCAGCGATGGTTGCGGCCCTCTTTTTGCCGACGCCCGGTATCCACCGGAGAGCAGCGACCGGGAGGGTGTTGACCTCCACCGGGCAGGGGAGGGCAACGACGGTCTGCCCGCTATCTCGACGACGACATCACGGAGGACCGTCCCGACGGGGAAGACCCGGCGGAGCATCGGTTCGTCGAACTCTCTTCGGGTCCACTCCTTAAACGCGTGGAACCGGGCGTCGTGCGCACCGAGGGTGTTCTTCTCGTAGGCCGCCGTCCCCTCAAACGGCATCACCTGCCGGATGTTCACCCGCCGGACCATGAGGCCGACATCACGCACCCGCCGGAGGAACGCCTCGTTCGCATCAAACGTCGCCGGGGTCTCCCCCGCAAGGCCGACGACGAAGTTCAGGCCCGGCAGGAGTTCGGGGATACCCCCCGTCCGCTTCCCCCCGACGTCGTTTGTGACCTCGATCGCGCGAAAGACGTCGTCCGGCATGGCTTTAAGGTTGTTTGCCGCGACCACCGCCGGATCGGCGGTCTCCATGCCGAAGGCCGCGGTGTCGCCGGGGGTATGGCCGGCGACGATCGCCCTGAGCGCCTCCCGTGCCGCATCCTCGTGATGGGCGATGGTGCCCGGGTTGATGTTGTCGATGTGCAGGGTTGCAAGGCCGGGAGCGCTCTCCCGCACGGCCGAAAAGAGTTCGGCGAGCACCTCCGGGCGCGGTGCCGGGAACTCCCCGCCGTGGCTCTGGTAGGCGAGGAGGTCGGGCTGCCGGCCAAGCCTGAAGTGGCGGGCGCCCGCCGCGTGAAGCGCCGCCACCTCCCTCGCAATCCCCTCGATGCTCCGGTAGCGCGGGAGACCGTAGAACGGTTCGGTGCAGAAGGAGCATCCCCCGACCGTCGCCCGGGAGCACCCGGTCGCAGTCTCGAGCTCGCACATGACATACGGGAACGCCGGGTGCCGGGCGATGATCCCGGCACCCGCCACGGCCCAGGGATCGGTCAGGGAGTAGTCGCCTGCACCGGCAGGCTCTCCGCCCGAGAGCCAGGCGTCGAGCGCCACCGCGGGCGATCCCGAGAGCGTGGCGTCAAACCCGGCAATTGCCTGGCGGATGGCTTTTCTCCCGCCCCCGGGAGCGTAGCCGAACGCGATCGGCCCGCCTATGGCGGTGGCCGGTCTCCGGAGCAGGGTCCCGAGCTGCTGGATCTCCGTGAGGGTCGCCGGTTTCCCCCCGATGTAGGCACCGGGCACGGTCAGCCCTGCGATCATAACGACGAGGTCGCTGTGGCCGGTGATGAGCGAGGGATCGGCACGGACCTGGTCGATGGTGACGTAGCCCGTGGTGTAACCGTGCTCAACGAGAACCCCGGCGACCTCGCGGATGTAGGGAGAGATATAGGGCGCGACGCCGAGGCACGCGGGTTCGTCGACGTAGCCGTCGATGATGAGGGCGCTAGAGGTCATACCCGATCAGGCGGAGGAGGACGCCGGCCCAGTAGAGCTTTCCCCGCTTGACAGGATCGACGTCTCTGTCGGAAAGATCGAACCCGATGATCCGGACGGATGCCGCACCGAGGTCGTCGGCGGCAAAGACCGCCCGGTCACCGTCGGTGAACCCGCCGAAGTTGTGGATGTGAGCGAGCGGCGCCGCCTGGGTGGTGGCGACGAGCGGGCCCGGGAGGCGGGGGACCCAGTGACGGATGAGCGGCATGTTATCGCCGTGGGCATGCACGACCATCACCGTCCCCTGCCGGGAGAGGTCGACGAAGACGTCGGTCGCCCCATCGAGGTCGGTGAAGACCGCGTCGGGCCGGATGCCATGACCTGCGAGCACCTCGGCCGCGGCATCGGCGGCAAGCACCGTCCCCTCGATCTGGTCAAGTTCGCCCGGGAGAGAGGGAGCGTTCCCGCAGACCGTCACCGCCCTGCCCCGTATGAGCGCCTCAAGGAGCCCGACGTCGTCACGGCCGTCGGCAACCTCTTCGAGCAGACGGGCGGCCGCCTCGTCCGCATCGCGCTCAAACCCAAAATAATCAAGAATTGCGGTGTAATGAGGTTCCCAGTCTGCAAACCTCATTGCTTGCCCTCGTTATTATCCAGGCCGACGATGTTTGCGAACCGCTTCAGTATCGGGTCGATGATGAGATTGAGCAGTTCCTCCTTCTCCTTCACCATCGAGA